>JAJZCP010000048.1 GCA_021846065.1 Acidobacteriota bacterium | reverse complement strand
GCCTGGAAGCTGCACGTGAGGCAGACGCCTTCGGACGAAGGCGTAAGGTGCTGGCGGAGGGTCGCGCGGAGGCGCTCCAGCCGCGGGTTGAGTGAGTCGAGTATCTCGGCGGGAACTGCGGCGGAATTAGAAGAATGTTCGACAGTCATGAAGAGAATCTCCGGATGCAAGTGGTCAGATTTCGTACTCGGGCGAGCGTGGCTGGTGGAGCAGGCCGGAGTCGGCGAGTAGGGTGTGAAGACGGCGTGTGAAGGCGTCTTCGTCGGAGAAGGTGATGGAGTGGTTGCCGATGGAGACCGAGAGCGCGTCGCTGTCGGTCTCGGCGTGCAGCAGGACAAGTAGGCCGGAGGCTGCTGCTTGTGCGGCGAGCGAATCGGAAGCGCTGTCGGTTGCCGGGCCATGGGCGTTGAGGCGGAGGGTGACCATACCCTCCTGGAAGAGCGCGCGCTCGACGCGGTCGGCGAGAGCGGATGGTCCGGTGAGGGTGAGGATGGCTCCGCGATGACCCCAGCGCAGGAAGCGCTCGCGCGCGGAGACCGGGCCGGAGTTGGCACCGTGGAGGTGAGCAGCAAGAGCGGCGGGGATGGGTTGCGCGGAGCGGATCATGCCGGCGGCGACGGTGGCGTTGGTAGCCGGGTCGATGAGGATGAAAGCTCCGGTAAGGCGATGGTCTCGGTAGCTGTCGACGGCAATGGGCCGCAGCAGGCGCAGCGCGGCGACGCCGATCTGGTTGAGGCTGAGTGTGGCGGCCGGGGTATGCACGAGCGATTGCGCGGGGGTGTCGGAGTCCAGCAGGACGCGGTGCCGGAGCGAGGTGATGGTGGCAGGCACGACGTGGCTGGCATGCTTGAGCAGGTAACGGCGGTCGGGGATCAGATCGTGAACATCCATCCAGACCAGCGAGGCTTCCAGGTCGGTGGTGACCGTGGCCTGCGCCTCGGCGGAGACGATGAGGTCGCCGCGGCTGACGTCGATCTCGCGGTCGAGCACAAGGGTGACCGAAAGCGGTGCTGTGGCAAGGTCCAGGTCGCCGTCGAAGGTCGAGATGCGGGCCACGCGGGCGATGCGGCCGGATGGCAGAGCAGTGATGGCGTCACCCGGGCGGACCGAGCCGGAGGCAATCTGACCGGCGAAGCCACGGAAAGACGCGTCGGGCCGCAGCACGCGCTGCACGGCGAAGCGCAGCGGAGCCGCGTGGTCGTGACGCGCGGCCGGCAGCGACTCCAGCAGGTCGATCAGCGAGGGGCCGGTGTACCAGACCATGGCGGCGGAGCGATGGACGACATTGTCTCCGATCAGCGCGCTGACGGGCAGGAAATATGGTTGGACGGGATTGCCGGTGTCCGCGGCAATCTGATCAAGCAGCGCCGAGAAATCCGCCTGAATGGAACAGAAGCGCTCTTCGCTGTAATCGACGAGGTCCATCTTGTTGACGGCCACCAGCATCTGGCGGACGCCGAGCAGCGAGGCAATATAAGCGTGTCGGCGGGATTGGGGCAGAACGCCTTTGCGGGCATCGATAAGAACGATGGTGGCGTCGGCGGTGGAAGAGCCGGTAGCCATGTTGCGCGTGTACTGCTCGTGGCCCGGTGTGTCGGCGATGATGAACTTCCGTCGCGCCGTCGAGAAGTAGCGGTACGCAACATCGATGGTGATGCCCTGCTCGCGCTCGGCGCGCAGCCCATCCGTGAGCAGCGCAAAGTCGATCTGCCCTGGCGCGGTCGTTCCCTTGCCTTCGATCGACCGCACCTGATCCTCGTACACCGATTGCGTGTCATAGAGCAGTCGTCCGATCAGCGTCGATTTTCCGTCGTCCACGCTGCCCGCCGTCGAAAAGCGCAACAGATCTTTCCGCCGCTCACCGGCCATGAAGTCATCGATGGAAAATGTGTTTTCTGCGAGAGTCGTCATGATTAGAAATATCCTTCGCGTTTTTTCAGCTCCATGGAGCCTTCCTGGTCGTGGTCGATGACGCGGTTAGCGCGCTCGGAGGAACGGAATGAAAGCAGCTCGGCAATGATCTCCGGGATGGTGGCTGCATCGGAGCGAATGGCCCCTGTGCAGGGGCTGCAACCGAGCGAACGCAGGCGGCACTTGACCATCTGAGGCTGCTCGCCAGGCAGCGCGACGAAGGATTGCTCGATCGGCAACAGCGCTTCGCCGCGCAGATACATGGGCCGCTCTTTGGCAAAGTAAAGATCGACGACAGGGATGTTTTCCTCGTGGATGTATTGCCACACGTCCATCTCCGTCCAGTTCGAAAGCGGAAAGACGCGAATGCTTTCGCCGGGATGGATGCGCGCGTTGTAGAGGTTCCACAGTTCCGGCCTCTGGTTCTTCGGATCCCACTGCCCGGCGCCGTCGCGGAAGGAGTAGATGCGCTCCTTGGCGCGGGATTTCTCCTCGTCGCGCCGCGCCCCGCCAAAGGCCGCGTCAAAGTTGTGGTGGCGCAGCCCATCCAGCAGTGCCTGCGTCTTCAGCAGTCCGCAGCAGCGCTTGGTGTCGAGGGCGATGGGATTGGTTCCGGCGGCGATGGCCGGTTCATTGCGCCAGACGTGAAGCTCCGCGCCGACCTCGCGCGCCATACGGTCGCGGAACTCAATCATCTCGCGAAACTTGAAACCGGTGTCGATGTGCAGCAGCGGAAACGGAATGGGTGCAGGGAAAAAAGCCTTTTGCGCCAGGCGCAGCATGACGGAGGAATCTTTGCCGATGGAGTAGAGCATGACGGGCCGCTCGAACTCAGAGACAACCTCGCGCAGGATGTGAATGCTCTCCGCCTCAAGCTGGCGAAGGTGGCTCAGTCGCGGAGCCGATGGCAGCGCGTTTGGCTGAGAAGAAGATTCAGGAAGGATGTCGAGAACGCTCATTGGAACCTCGGCTTTGAGTGGATTTCAAGCTGAAGGCCAATGTTCGTATAGGGGTACACACGGGCTGATTCAGCTCGGGTGTGACCTCTGAAAATTGCTATAGGGTAAGAATCAGAGACTAGAACAGACACCCGTCGAAGATGTTCGACAGGCAACAACAGACCATGATGTGTGCAGAACGCGTCATGTGTGGTTATAAGGTAACAAAAATAGGTTCGTGATTCAAATTTATCCTGAGCAATTCGAAAAGATGTATTGACGAATTTGTCGACTCCGACTTAGGGTGGATGAATTATAGGGTCACGCAGTAATCCGAAGTGAATTTCACGAAAAACCATGCGTTGTAAGCTGCGCGTTCGGGAGGTCGGACGTTGATGGAGGATGAAGTTGAGTTTTCCCGCGCGGAAAGCTGGAGTCAGACACGCTGGAACAGGTTGCCGGTTGCCATGGTGGTGCTTGAGTTGGAATCCTTCCTGGTGGTGGAGGCTAACGCCGCTCTAGCGCTTTTGGCGGGTTACGGCCTGGACGAGTTGGAGGGCAATCCGGTAAGTCTGTTTGTTCCGGAGTTGGATCAGTGCTCGCTGGAGTTGGCCCTTGCGGATTCCACGGAAGACGACATCACGCTGAAAACCATGTTGCTGCGCCAGGATGGCGAGTCTTTACCCGTCCAGATAAACTTTTCCCGGCCCTTTGAGTACACCGGAAGAGAGTTCGTGATCGGTGCCCTGAGGAATGCAACGCACGAAAGGGATATGGACCAGCGTTTGGCTGCCAAGCGATGGGCGCTGCATGCGTATGCCGATGTGGCACTGACGCTGGTCCGGGCGCAATCTTCGGCAACTCTGCTCCAGGAGATTGCCGAAGCGATCACTTGGGACTCGCCCTTCGTTTTGGCGTGGATCGGGTTAGTGGGTGAAGAACCAGATTACATCATCAACATTCAAGCCAAAGCAGGCCCCGCAATGGACTACCTGGAGGATCTCGAGATCAGCGGATCCGGGAGCTTTGCCGGTGGGCGTGGACCGGTCGGCATTGCCTTTCGGAGTGGCGAAGCCCAGTTCGTGGCAGACGTAGAGACGGACGAAAACTATAGGCCGTGGCGCGAGCGCGCGAGGAACGCGGGCATTCGCTGCATGATCACAATTCCTTTTCAAGTGGGCGAGGCGCAGGACGGCATTCTCGGGGTCTATTCCTCAGAGCCGAATGCCTTTGGTCCGGTCGTTTATGCGGCTTTCCGCCATCTGGCACAAGAGATAGGAGTGGGCCTGCACTCGCTCCGGCAGCGAGAACAGATTGAGCAGGAGCGCGCTGCTCGCGAAGCGGCGCAACGACAGCTTGCCGAAGCCCTCACTGCGACAGTAGGGGCAATCGCAGGCGCGTTCGAAGCAGGAGATTCGTATACCGGAGGGCATCAAAGCCGGGTGGCAACTTTTGCGGCCGAGATTGCTCGTGAGCTGGGCTGGGGCGAAGATCAGATACAGGGATTGCGCATGGCGGCGATGATCCACGACATTGGCAAGCTTGCCGTCCCACATGGGATTTTGAGCAAGCAGGACAAGCTGACCCCGGAAGAGTTTGAACAGATTAAGGAGCATCCGAAGGTCGGTTATCGGATTCTCAAAGATATTCCATTTCCCTGGCCGATCGCGGATATCGTTCATCAGCACCACGAAAAACTCGATGGATCAGGCTATCCTCTGGGCCTCCAGGGCGACCGCATCCTGCCGGGCGCCAGAGTGCTGGCCGTAGCTGACATCGTGGAGTCCATGGCCTGCGAACGGCCCTACCACAAAGCGTTGAGCGTGGAGATTGCGCTGGGCGAAGTGGAGTCGTTGGCGGCGCAGGGCAAGTTGGATCCGGAAGTGGTCGCTGTATGCGCGCGCATGTTTCGAGAGCAGGGTTATGAGTTGCCGCGGACAGACAGCGAAGAGTGACGGCATGCCCGGCAGATGCTTGCAAATCGACAATAAAGCCGAAGCCTGCGGGGGCCTGAGTTCGACGAAGTGATAGGATGGGCCGGTAGATTTCTGAAAAGGATTTCCTGCCATGAATCATTTGCAGAGCAACGCCTTCGTCCTGAGCGGAACGAGAAGCAAAAATCAGGGAAGACAAAGGAGTGTGCGGCAGCGCAGCGGATGGATGCGTGGACTGCTGGCATGCAGCGCGATGGCGTGCGTGACAGTTGCAGCAACGGCGCAAAACGCGGCGGATCGCGCCTGGATGGTGAGCCAGCCGGAGGCGCGGCAAACGGTGATGACGAAGCTGGCATCGCTGGCTGAGTTGCCGGATGGGCAGTGGCGGATGCATGCCGGCGATCTGGCGCATGGAGAAGATCCGGCGCTGGACGACAGCGACTGGACCGTGGTGGCGAGGAACAGCAAGGCTCCGAAGGATGCCGTGTGGTTTCGGCAGCGGGTAACGGTGCCAAAGCTGTTGAATGGCTATGACCTGACGGGAGCGCGGATATGGTTTCAATTTCACACCTACGCGAATGGCCCAATGCCGATGATCGTGTATTTCAACGGGCGACGCGTGGCGCTGGGCGACGATCTGGAGCCGGTGGTGCTGTTTGACGGCGCGAAGCCGGGAGAAAGCGTGACGGTGGCGGTGAAGCTGCTGCATACGGTGGATGACAAGTCGTTCCACGGGGCGACGTACAGGGTAGACTTCCCGGAGACGAGACCGAATCCTGTGGATCTGGGCAAGGAGATCGAGGTTTCCGCGCTGCTGCTGCCGAGCCTAGCGCCGGGCAATGCCGACCTGGAGCAGGAGCTGAATCAGGCAGTGGCGAGCGTGGATCTGAAGGCGCTGGCGGCGGGCGATCAACAGGCGTTTGACGCGTCGCTGCTGAAGGCGCAGAAGGAACTGGAGGCGCTGAAGCCGGAGCTGCAGACGGCGACCTGGCACCTGACGGGGAACTCGCATATCGACGCAGCGTGGCTGTGGCCGTGGACCGAGACAGTAGACGTGGTGAAGCGCACCTTCGGCACGGCACTACAACTGATGTATGAGTATCCGCGGTACACGTACACGCAGTCTGCGGCGGCGTATAACGAGTGGATTGCCGACAAGTATCCGGAGATGAATGCGGAGATCAGGCAGCGGATCAAGGAAGGTCGGTGGGAGGTGGTCGGCGGCATGTGGGTGGAGCCGGACCTGAACCTGCCGGATGGCGAGTCGCTGGTGCGGCAGTTGCTGGTGGGCAAGCGCTGGTTTGAGCAGGCCTACGGTGTGGATGTGCGGGTGGGATGGAATCCGGATTCGTTTGGATACAACTGGCAGCTTCCGCAGATTTACAAGAAGAGCGGCGTGGATTACTTTGTGACGCAGAAGATGACCTGGAATGACACCAATCAGCTTCCGTTCAAGCTGTTCTGGTGGGAGTCGCCGGATGGCTCAAAGGTGCTGGCGTATTTTCCGCACGACTATGCGAATGGGAATCTGAACCCTGTGCGTCTGGCGCGCGATCTGAAGACGGCGCGGGAGTATGCGCCGGGATTGCCGGAGATGATGGACCTTTACGGAGTGGGCGACCATGGAGGCGGACCGACTCGGGCGATTCTGGACGAGGGATTCCACTGGTCGCCGGACGGCGCGTCGGCGGCAAACTCGACAGCGACGGTGACGCCGAAGATTGAGTTCGGTCTGGCGCTGCCGTATTTCGAGAAAGTAGAAAAAGAGATTGCGCCAGAGAGCCGGACGTGGGATTACACGTCGATTGCGAAAGGCTATGAGGAACCGCCGGCGGTGCCGGGCCGGATCAGTATTCCGACGTGGAAGAGCGAGTTGTATCTGGAGTATCACCGCGGTGTGTATACGACGCAGGCGCTGCATAAGCGGAGCATGCGCGAAAGCAGCGAGGAGGTTTTGAACGCGGAAAAGTGGGCCTCGCTGGCATGGCTGGATGGACGCCCTTATCCTGCGGCGGAACTGACCGAGGACTGGAAGAAGGTGCTCTTCAACCAGTTTCACGATCTGGCGGCCGGGTCGGGAATCGGCGTGATCTACAAGGATGCGCAGAAGGATTACGCCGTGGTGCGCTGGTCGACGAACGAGATTTCGTCGGGCGCGCGTCAGACGCTGCTGGAGCGCGTGAATACGGAGCACGCAGGAACGCCGGTGGTGGTGATGAACCCGCTGGGATGGGCGCGATCCGGCGAGGTGATGGCGACGGTGCAGATGGCTCCAGGCGGGACGATCGCAGATTATGCCGTGGCGGGCAACGGTGTGGCGCACGCGGCGGCCCACGTGGTGAAGCGCGATGCTGCAACCGGCGTCACGACGCTGCGGATCGAAGCTGACAACGTTCCGGCGCTGGGCTACAAGGTGCTGTGGGTGGAATCGACGGCTGCGAAGGCGAATCCAGCCGCGGCGAAGACTGTGCGCGAGGAGAGCGGCGATTTTGTTCTGGAGAATGCACGGCTGCGGGTGAAAATCAGCAGACAGACGGGTTGCATTACGAGCCTCTACGACAAACAGGCGCAGGCCGAGACGCTGGCCGCTGGTGGCTGTGGCAACGAGTTGCAGGCATTCAAAGATACGCCGAAGAATTACGACGCCTGGAACATTGATCCGGGAACCCTGGACCAGAAGCCGACCGAGCTGACGATGGTGGATGCGGTGACCGCCGATGCCGACGGTCAGGCGGTGACGGTGGCGAGGCACTGGCAAAGCTCGCGGTTTGAGCAGACGCTGCGACTGACGCCGGATGCCGATGAAGTTGACGTGGAGAGCCAAATCGACTGGCACGAGACACACGTGCTGCTGAAGGCGGCGTTTCCACTGGCGGTGCAGAACGATTTCGCAACTTACGAGATACCGTTCGGAAGCATCGAGCGGACGACCCAGCGGCGGAATTCGTGGGAAAAGGCGCAGTTCGAGGTTCCGGCGCAGCGCTGGGCAGACCTGAGCGGCAGCGACGGCCAACTGGGCATGAGTCTGATCAACGAGTCGAAGTTTGGCTATGACTGCGCGGGAAACGTGCTGCGGCTGAGCCTGCTGCGTTCGCCGACGTGGCCGGACCCGGATGCGGATCGCGGCGAGCGCCACTTCCGCTACGCGTTGTATCCGCATGCGGGCGACTGGAAGCAGGCGCTGACGGTGCGGCACGGCTGGGAGTACAACTATCCTCTGACCGCGACAGTAACGACGGCGCATGCCGGCGCGTTGCCAGCGGAGCACTCGTTTGTGCGGGTGGATGCAGAGAACGTGGTGCTGACGGCGGTGAAAAAGGCCGAGGACAGTGATGGGCTGATTCTGCGCATGTATGAGTGGGCTGGCAAAACCGCCACCGTCGCCGTGCATCTGCCGCAAGGTGCAACCGGAGCGACAGTGACCAACATGATGGAGAAGCCCGAAGGCGCGCCGCTGTCTGTCGAGGGCGACATGGTCAAGGTTGCGATCAAGCCGTATGAGATTCTGACCATCTGCGTGAATTACCCGACTGGGAAAGCGGCGGGAATGAAGAGGCAGGCGGAGTGAAAACGGGAACGCTGGAGTTGGGGTGAGCCGGGCGGAAGCGGTTCGTGCTAGTCTGATTTCGAGGGGATTGTTATGGATATTACTTCGCCATTTTTCGTTGTGCCGCTGTTGGCGGTGGTCTTTCTGGCCTGTGTGTTGTGGGCTACGCTGACGAGCCGCCAGAAGGAAGATTCACATCATTGAGGTGTGGGCCTCTGTCGGGCTGTTGCTGTGAAGCGGATGTTGCCGCGGCTTCACTGGGCCTGGGGAGATTGCGTTTGAGGCGTTGCTGTGCCGGAGGAGGCAGGAGCAGGCTGGCTGGAAGAGCCTGAGCCATTGGTAGAAGAATCAGGAGAACCGCTCGGATGCGCTGCGTCCGGGCGGTTTTTTGCGTCGGGCGCATTGGAGCCTGACTGTGGAGAGGCTGGCTGGTCGGACGCTCCGCTTTGCTGTGCCGCGGGCGAGTGCGCGGAACTGGTGCCGCAACATCGTTCTCTTCCTGCGTTCGCGCGTCCCAGCCACGTTTCCA
>JAJZCP010000047.1 GCA_021846065.1 Acidobacteriota bacterium | reverse complement strand
TGGACCGTGCGCGACAGGCGGGCGTTGCAGTGGCGCCGCCGGCGAAGGAAGCGCAGATTGACTGGGCTCGGCAGGCCATCGAAGCGCGCTGGATTGCCTCCAGACTCCATCGCTGCGCAGCCGCGGTGAACCGCGCGCTTGCCGCCTATCGCTTCGACGATGCGGCGCAGGCCGTCTATCAGTTTTTCTGGGGCGAGTTCTGCGATTGGTATCTGGAGATCGTAAAACTACGGCTGGTGTTTGCCGAGGGCGAGCCAAACGTGGCAGCGGCAGAGGCGCTGCAGAAAGATAAAGCGCGCCGCGTTCCAGATCTTGTTCGCAAACGCACGGTTGCCTTCCGTGCGCGCTTCACTGAACGCGATATCAGTTCCAGGCGAAGCCATCGACGCCAGCGTGAACCGCACCGCATCCGTTCCATACTGGCTGGTCAGCTCGATCGGGTCGATGACGTTTCCTTTGGTCTTCGACATCTTCTGGCGCTCCGCATCCCGCACCAGGGCGTGGATGTAGACCTCGCGGAACGGAACAGCATCTTTCAGCGGGCGCGGACTGCCATCCGGTAATGGCGCCTGCAGCATAAAGTGGCAGCCCAGCATGATCATGCGGGCGACCCAGAAAAACAGAATGTCGAACGCCGTCACCAGCAGTTGCGTGGGATAAAACGCAGCCAGGTCTACGGTCTGCTCTGGCCAGCCGAAGACCGTGAATGGCAGCAGGCCCGAGGAGAACCAGGTGTCCAGCACATCGGTCTCCTGCCGCAGTTGTGTGCCGGCGCACTTGGTGCACGCAGCCGGCGTTTCGCGCGCCACCATCACCTGCCCGCACGCATCGCAATACCACGCGGGAATCCGATGCCCCCACCAGAGCTGGCGGGAGACGCACCAGTCGCGAATGTTGCGCATCCACTCGAAATACACCTTGCGGTACTGGTCCGGGGTAAAGCGAATGGCGCCGCTCTCCACCGCCTCAATCGCCTTGTCGGCCAGCGGCTGGATTTGAACGAACCATTGCGTGGAGAGCCGCGGCTCAACGACCGATTTGCAGCGCGAACACTTCCCCACCGCATTCGTGTGGTCACGCGCAGCCACCAGAAATCCCTGCGCTTCCAGGTCCGCAACAATGCGCTTGCGCGCGTCAAAGCGATCCAGTCCAGCGTAGGAGCCCGCGGCTTGGTTCATGCGCCCCTGCTCATCCATCACCGTAAGGGGTTCGAGCGCGTGCCGCTGCCCGATGGCGTAGTCGTTCGCATCGTGTGCCGGTGTAACCTTCACGGCTCCTGTGCCAAATGCCGGGTCCGCCCATTCGTCGGCGAGCAGAGGAATCTCCCGCCCGAACAGCGGCAGCCGCAGCATTTTTCCAACAAGGGCGCGATAACGCGCATCGCCCGGATTGACGACCACGGCGACGTCGCCCGCCATCGTTTCCGGCCGCGTTGTCGCAATCGTCAGGCTTCCATCGCCGTCCGCCAGCGGATAGCGAATCTCGTAAAGTTTTCCCTGCTGCTCCTCGTGCTCCACTTCAAGGTCGCTGATGGCAGTCAGGCAGCCCGGACACCAGTTGACGATGTAATCGCCGCGGTAGATCAGCCCTTCTTCATATAGGCGGACAAACGCCTCGCGCACAGCGCGCGACAGCCGTTCATCCATCGTGAAATATTCGCGCGACCAGTCGACGCTCGCTCCCAGCCTCTTCATCTGCGCCAGAATGGCGCCGCCGTACTCGCGCTTCCACTCCCATACGCGATCGACAAAGGCCTCGCGGCCCAGCTGGTGGCGCGAGATGCCTTCCGCTGTCAGCCGGCGTTCCACCATCATCTGCGTGGCGATTCCGGCATGGTCCGTTCCCGGCACCCACAACGCGCGATCACCACACATGCGGTGCCAGCGCGTCAGAATGTCCATCTCCGTCTGGTTGAGCATGTGGCCAATGTGCAACCGGCCAGTTACGTTCGGCGGAGGCAGCAGCATCGTGAAGGGCGAGGCGGGCGCATCGTCTGGCGAGGGTGTGGGAACAGCGAACAAATTCTGGTTCACCCAGAATTCTGCCCACTTATCTTCGGTTTCGGTTGGGTGATAAGCTTTCGGAAGTTCGCGCGGCATGGGTTTCCAAAGGGGTTGGGGCCGAATATATGCCGCCAAAATTCACGATAGCATAGCCCGTACTGCGCCCGGCCGGCGGTACAGCCAAACAGTCATGGGCGGCCGCAGCCGCCCATGACGCTATCGCTTCTGCCTTTCCGGGTACAGCGGTTGCGAACCTTACCGCGGGCAGGCTGCTTCCGGCTCTACCACAGCTTGTGCAGCCCCTTCTTCTTTTTGTGCGCGCTGGAAGATTCCTGTCCGGAAGTAAACTTGGGAGCCTTCTGCTTCTTTTTCTTCTTGCCGCTGCTGGCTGCTGCTTCCTGTTGCGGCATGGCTGACCTGCGCGCAGACTCCGGCACGTCATTCACCTGCGCCGGCGCAGAGGCAGCATCCGAGCTGGCAGGCAGCGGAGTGCTGTTCTTTGGTGCCACCTTCTTCAGGCCGCCGTTATCCGGCGCGGCCGACGGCCATGCAGCTGGTTGACCGCTGGTGCCAGCATCGGGCTGCGCGGCAGCCGGCGCCGCAGCGCCCGATCCAGTCGCACCTGGGGCCGTAGAGGATGGCGATCCGCCGCCAGCCGGAGGCTGTACGGCCTGTGGCGTCTGCGAAGCTGGCTGGGAATTGTCGACTGGGCCACCCTGCACGTTATCGCCGCCAACATCGTTCAGCTGCAAAGAATTCGCAGGCTGTCCTGCCGCCGGCGCTGCCGGGGACGTTCCCGAGGGCATGCCGGGGAAACCGGCATTGTGCGACAGCAAGGGTTCTGCCGGTACGCGGTTTGACAGAACCGCACGGGTCGGCGCCGGCTTGCCATCCGGCTTCTGTGCCCAGCTCAGATCCGCAATCGTCTCTTTCACGATGGAAGGCGCAAGCACCTCCGTCGTGTTGGCAAGGCTGGGATTTCCAACGCGGGCCGCCTGCACCGTCGAAGGACGCGATGTAATCAGCAGAAATGCTTTGTATTTCAAATTGATTGGTGCACGGCTCTGCTCGATCGCCGCGCTGTCCGCTACTGCCTGCTCCGTGGGCTGCGGCACCGGCAGGCCCAGCGCCTCCAGACGGTCGCGCGCATCATCGGCATGCGACATCATCGGATACTCCAGAACCACGCGATCGTAAGCCTGTTGCGCACGATGCAGATACAGCGCGTGCAGCCGCTCCTTGGCGGCGGCATCCAGCCGCAAGGCTTGAATGCTTTTCGCCTGCGCTGCGTAGCCGTCTCCAATATCAACCAGCGCCAGATCGACGCGGCTGTACAGCGGATAGCTGTCCACGATGGACTGCAACCGGGCCCCTGCCGCAACATAATTCTGCTGCGCCTGGTAGAAAGCTCCAATCGTAAACTCGTGGTCGCCCAGAACCTCCTGCACTTCGCGCAGCCGCTGACGCGCTTGTGGAATCAGGCTTGAATCCGGATACTGCAGAATCATTGCCCGGTATTCTTCCTGCGCACGGACCGCATTCGTCGGATCGCGATCCGGCTTCTGCATCTGCTTGTAATAGATGTCGGCCACCTTCATCTGCGCTTCGGCAGCCTCCGGCTTGTCCGGGAAGAAGGTGATGAAATCCTTGTACTCCTGCTCCGCCTGCTGCATGGCCGCAGAGCCGCCTTCCTTGTACCAGGTATCGCCGATTGCGAGCTTCGCGCGCATCGCATATTCGGAGTCCGGATAAGTGTTCAGAAGGGTCTGCAGATCGAGCCGCGCAATGTCGAACTTGCCCTTCTTCAGGGCCAGCATGGCGCGGTCAAACAGCTCCTTGTCCGGCTGGTTGGAGGCGACGCTGGCCAGCGCATCATCCTTCTGCGATAGCGGCTTGTTCTTGCGGTGAAAGATGCCCGCGTGCGCCGCAGCACCACTGACGACCAGCAGCAGGCAGAAGGTGGACGTACGCGATGCGTGCAACGGAATTCGAGACTTCATTTACTTGGCCCTCCGCAGACTCTTCTGCTGCGTATCTCCGGCGGAAGGTCTGCGATTCTCCCGTCGCTGCATGGTCCCTTTGCGCCTGGCTCCGGCCGGCCGTGCTTCTCCGGCAGCTGCTCGCGCCGCCGCCAGCAGCCGCCGCGCATTTTCCTGCGGGCGCCCATGGCCAAACACCGCGTTCCCAGCCACCAGTAACTCCGCCCCAGCCGTAACAACGCTGCTCACCGTATCCAGCGCCACGCCGCCATCGACCTCCACGCGGAACGACAGAGCCATTTCGTCGCGCAACGCACAAAGGCGGCGGATCTTATCCAGCGAAAAATCAATAAACCGCTGTCCGCCAAAGCCGGGATTCACGCTCATCACCAGAACGTGATGCACCATCGGCAGCACGTCCAGCAGCACATCGACCCGCGTGGCCGGGTTAATGACGACGCCGGCCTTCATGCCGTGCTGTGTAATTAGCTCCAGCGTACGATGCAGGTGCCGGCAGGCTTCGTAATGCACGCTCACCCAGTTGGCGCCTGCGTCTTTCAACGCGGGGATATACTCATCCGGGTTTTCGATCATCAGGTGGCAGTCCAGCGGCAGCCGCGTTGCCTTTCGCAGCGACGCCACCACCGGCGGCCCAATGGTAATGTTCGGCACAAAGTGGCCGTCCATCACATCGACGTGAATAACGGTCGCACCCCCGCGCTCGGCGGCAGCAATCTGCTCGGCCAGGCGCGCAAAATCCGCGGACAGGATGGAAGCTGCTAGTTCAACCACAACAGCTTCAGTTTATCAGTGGTTTCCCATGGAAATCCCGGGAGGGCAACCATTCTGCAGCAGGACCCAGCCGCGCTGGCGCGCAACGGGCAGCTCCCGGCAGGGGAGCAGAAAGTAGATGGCATGCGGCGCAAAGGGATCGCCCATGTCCGCATCCGGGGTGAACCCCAGCACCGGGTACCGCTGCTGCAGATCGGCCGGAAGCCAGGGCAAACGCTGCAATTCCGCGGCGGGCAGATTTTCGAGCAGAATCGCGTCCATGTGCTGCGAATCATCAATCGTCCGTTGGATTCGCCCGATCAGCGCCTTGCGGTCATCGGCCGGAAGCGCCGCCAGCGCGTCGTGCAGCGCCGCTGCATCCGGCCGCCACGGTTTGCCCGCCGCAATCGCTTCAAAAGGATGCTCCGGCACATAGACATCGCCCGGAAAGCCGCGAATCCACGCCACGCGCCGCATGTGCGCATCAATCAGCCCCTGCGAGGGAACAATGTCGCCAGGCCGGTAACTCCAGCAAACCAGCGGCAGAGCGGCCGCAGCCAGCAGCAGGATGCGTGCCGCGCTCTGTCCACGCCCCGCGAAGAAGGAATCCAGCCGTGCAAGCGAAATCCCGAAAACCAGCACAATCACTGCGTAAGCTGGCATCGGAGTGTTAGATGTGGCCCCGCCGTGTGCCTGCAGAAACCAGCACAGACCCAGCGAGCTCCCTGCGGCCAGGGCATAGAGGCGGGTGCGCGGATCGCTCCATCGCGGACGCGTAAGTACCAGAGCCAGCAGGATGATAAGGACGGCAACGCCATACGGCGCCAGAATGACCGACGGCCAGTAAAACACCGCCGGACGCAACAGCAGATTGGCATTCGCCCGCGGCACGCTGAAGACATAAAAGCGGAACCATCCGCCCGTCGCGTGATTGAGAAGCAGAACGCTGGCCGCCGCCAGAACCAGCAGTGAAGCCACACCAGCCAGCGCGTGCCGCGGCCGCTTCCAATCGCTGCAAAGAACCGCCAGCCCCACCGGCAAAATGGTCTGCTTGGCCAGAAATGCGAACAGCCACAACAGCGCCGCAATCAGCGGAGAAAGACGGTGCAGGGTGAGCCGCGTGCCCAGCAGCGCCAGCAGAAACAGGCATAGATAGAACGAGTCCACGCGACCAAGGTCAAACCACCACCGCGTCCACGGATACGCTGCCGCGTAGGCTCCTGCCGCAGCCAGCGCCGCGCCGTACCGCAAGGGCCGCCGCGCTGCCCCATCCGGCTTCGGAACCTCGAGCAGCACCATTGCGGCGATCAGCGCAAAGCTCAGGCATGTGGAAACCAGCGATAACAGCCGCAGCGTGAAAAAACCCTGCGGCAGCCAATGCAGCAGCCATCCAGATACGTAGTAGTACCCGGGCGCATACATATACGGAATGAAATGGAAGTCGGGCGGCCCGTAGAGCGGCAGACCGTGCGCAATCCGCTCGGCCGCGAGCAGCATTGGAGCCTCAAGCTCCTCCAGTGGAAACGGATAGCGCAGCCGGGGGATCGCGGCTATAAGGAACAGAACAACCGGCAGCGCGGCCAGCACGGCAAACACACTCCGCGCCGGCCGCAGGCAGCGCGCCCACGCCGCATCCTCTCGCAGCGTTATCGGCTCTTCGGCCGCTGCCCCGTTCGGCTGCGTCCGCTCCGGCGGTCCGCTCATTGGGGCGTCACGCCTTCCGGCGCAGCAGCCTGCGCCTTGTCCGCGGGCGCCACGCCGCAGTAGACGCGCGAGATGCCGCGCAGAATCTTTGCCAGTGGTAATTGCCCGTCCGCATTGCGGAAGAATATCTCACCCACGCGCCGTGCAGACGGCCGGTAATACCATCGGGCCAGCAAGGAAACCTCGGCTGCGCGAACTTCCGCCGGTCCTCGCCCGGCTGCCAGCTGCTCCTTGAGTCGCGCCAGCACGTCTTCGAGCCGTTCTTCCAGGCTCTGCCGCCCGCTCTTCGTGTTGGACGTCTCCAGCGGAACCGCCTCCACCATTGCGGGGTGGGCAAACAGCGAAGACGACCCGGAGTGCTCATTCGGATGTCGCATCCCGGCCACAGAAAACATCTCGGGCCCGGCAATGCCGCCCGCCTGCACCAGAAATACCGCCACCGCCGCAGACTCCGGCCCACCCGCGGCCGGCTGAAGGACAACTGCATCCAGCGCGTCCAGTGCATGCACCAGCGGCGCCGCCAGGTGGCACACCGCCTGCACCTTTTCCAGGCGCTGATGCAACCGGGCAGCCTCTTCAAAGTCCAAGGCGGCAGATGCCTGATCGCGGCTTCGCTTCAGCGC
This sequence comes from Acidobacteriota bacterium, assembly GCA_021846065.1. Next base: position 1,874 of record JAJZCP010000047.1, on the reverse strand, counting down.
TGCCAACTCAGCCTCGCCGCGTGTCTGCAGAAACGCTTTCACGCGATGCGCCTCCTCCGCATACCGCTCGTCACTGCACCCTCCGTAACACGGCGCCAGGCACATCTTCATTTCGGAGTAGACACATCCAGGAAAATTGGCGTCCGGCTCCAAATCCGGGACGCATCGCCGCAGCAGAAACAGATTCAGCATCTCTTCCAGAAAGCGCTCCGCCGCCGCCCGCGATGCGAAGGGGCCGAACAGAGCCGCCAACGCCCGTTGCGATAGCCGCGCCGTGCAGTACACGCGCGGATACCGGTTCCCGGTGCTCATCCGCAGCAGCACAGGTGCCCGCAGATGCAGCCGCCTGACGGCCGCCGCGCCATACCATTGCCAATTGGCGCGCAGCAGCGCGAGCGACTCCTCGAATACTGAGCCGGTCCGTGAATACTCGATGCGCACTGCCAGCCCCGCAAGGTTCAGCCGCTTGCTGCCCGCCTGCGCCGGCTGCAGTAGACGCTGCAACCGCCGCCGCAGGTTAGCTGTCCTGGCGATGTAAGGTTCCGTCGCGCGCGACTCTCCAAAGAGCATGAAAACTGCCGGCGCTGCCGGAAGCGCGTCCAGCCAATCGTCAAGGCCGGTCTGCGGAATGTTTGCGGCACACGACGTCACACTCGAATTCTAGCCGCCGCGGCGCTGCCCGGTATCATCTCCTTGTTTCAAAAAATGCCTTCGAACAAGGAGCCTCCCGTGCGCCCGAGGTCTGCAGCCGTCGTTCTCTTCTCCCTGCTTGCGAGCTGCGCCCTGGCCGCTTCCAGTGCTCCGGTCATCTGGCGCGTGGGCACCTTCGACCACTCATCGGCAGAGTTTGCGCAAGGTACGCCGGCCCGCGCAGTGCGTTACTTCATCGGGAAAGATCAGCCGGCGACCGGCTGGTACGCGTTCGCTCCATCTGTTTCGCCAGGCCAAGCACCGAACCCCGCCGCGCAGCCGCGCGCGATCGTCTTTACACTCGACAGCAAGCCCGCGCGGGCTTATCGGTTGACCGTCTCGGTAATGGTGGACCACTCCAGCGTCCCCATGCTGCAGCTCGGCGTCAATGGTCACAGCGGCCATTTCTATCTCCATCCGCAGCTCGACAGCGCAATGGGCAACATGGTGGCTGCTTTCGATCCGGCCTACGCCCATGCTCAAGTCGAAGTGGATTTTCCTGGAGCCTGGCTGCATCCGGGCGAAAACACAATCACACTGCAGGCGGCGCCAGAGAACGCGCACGAAACTGCAGACGACGGCTTTGACTATGACGCCATTGAGCTCGACCGCACCACCCGGCTACCGCCAGTAGCCAGTGCGTCGATTAAGCCAACAATCTTTTACCGGCAGAATGGCACGGCGCAGCGCGAGCGTGTCGATGTCTTCCTCCGGTTCAGCCGCGCCGTGCATTCCGGCCAGGCCGAACTCGCGATCGGCGCCCATACCGTGCAGCAAGCGCTCCAGACCACACCGGACTTTGGTGAACAGCGGTTGCACGTTTACACGCCGGAGTTTGCGCCGGATTCTCCCGCCCGCCTTACTGTCCAGTTCGATGGCCGGTCCCGCAGTTTTCAGCAAAAGCTGACACCGCAGAAAAAATGGACGCTGCTGCTGGTGCCGCTCGTCCATCTTGATGTCGGCTATTCCGACCATCAGGCAAAGGTCTCAGCGATCCAGACCCGCATACTCGACGAAGCCATGGACCTGGCTGCCCGGCATCCCGGCTACTCCTACAGCACGGATGGCGAATGGAACGTACAGCAGTTTCTGGCAACGCGGAATTCGCAGGAGAAGCAGCGACTGCTGCAATCCATCCATGACCAAAAGATCTTCGTGCCGGTCGACGGCGAGGCGAGAATCGA
>JAJZCP010000046.1 GCA_021846065.1 Acidobacteriota bacterium | reverse complement strand
CCCGATGGCGCACGCAATCGTCCACGCCGCAAGGATTCCTGTTCCAACTGCGCGCCTGCGAGAAAAAAACCCTTTGCGTTTCATCCATCTCCCACTGTTGTGCTGATCTCTCATTCTAACAAAGCCCTTCCCGCCACCGCTCCTGGCCGGAGATCCGAAACGTCGAGAAAATCCAATCTGAGATACCATCAAAAGGGAGAGTGAGACGCAAATGCCGCGCCAGTCCAGCCACGTGATTGCAACCCCGACTCGTTCCGCGGAGAAGCCAAACCGTCCGCGCGATCCGGTCGCCAGCGGTGAGCGCGATGCGGCTCACAACCGCAGCGCTTCGTTCAACTATTTCCTCCTCGACAAGGTTGAAGCGGGCATCGCCCTGCGCGGCACCGAGGTCAAATCCATCCGTCAGGGACAGGCCAACCTCAAAGACGCCTACGGACTCATCAAGGACGGGGAAGCTTTTCTGCTCAACGTGCATATTGGCCCTTACTCCCACGGCAACATTGCCAACCACGACGCCCTGCGCACGCGAAAACTCCTCCTGCACAAGGAGGAAGTGCGGCGTCTACACGGAAAGACGCAGATCAAAGGCCATACGCTCATCCCCACTCGACTTTATTTCCGCAACGGGCGCGTGAAGTGCGAACTGGCCGTGGCCAAAGGCAAGCAGGACTGGGATAAACGCGAGACCGAGAAGCGTCGCGAAGCCGATCGGGAATCGCGAGCCGCCATCAACGCCAGCAAGCATCGCGCCAGCCGGGCATAACGCCCTCCTGGCCCAGACTACGGATCTGGACTGCTTATCCGGACGGCCAACCCGGCACAGAATCAGACAGGCTCCGAGTGCGATAATTGCGTCTATGAAAACGGAACTCGTCTCTGCCCCGCTCTCCGGGATGGCGGTCGATCTGTTGGCGATCTGCGCCGTCGATGACCAGACATCCAAAGACAAGAATGCTCTTCCCCAGCCGGTCCTGTTGACCTCGGATGCCGCCCTTCAAGCCGCTGCCGCTTCGGTGCTGGCCTCCGGCGAGTTCAAGGCTGCCGCCAATGAAACCCTGCTGCTGCACGCGCCCGCGGGCCTCGCCGCCACGCGTCTACTGATCGTCGGACTCGGAAAACGCGCCAAAGCCACGCCTCACGCTGTCCGCGCCGCCGCCGGAACCGCCGTCCGCTTCTGCAAGCCGCGAACGCTGCGCAATCTGGCCTTTGCGCTGCCAACGGATCTGGATGCCTTTGCCGCGGCTCGCGCCGCCGCGGAAGGCGTTGTCCTGGCTGACTTTGACCCGGACACCTATCGCTCGGACCGCAAGGATCAGGGACTGCACACCTGCTCTCTGGTCTCCTCGTCAGACTCGCTTGCCAACGCGCAGCCCGGTTTCCAGGAAGGCATCGTGCTTGCCGAAGCGCAGAACTTTGCCCGCGTGCAGGTCAACGAACCGCCCAATGTCCTTACTCCGACGGTGCTCGGCCAGCGCGCCGCGCTGATGGCACAGTCCGTTGGACTGAAGTGGGAGGTCTACTCCAGCGAAAAGCTCCACGAACTCAAGATGGGCGCTTTCTGGTCGGTAGCCAAAGGTTCCGAAGAGCCGCCAGCGCTGATCGTCCTGACCTATGAGCCGGAGGGTTACAACCCGGCCACCTACAACGGCCCGGTCGTCGGACTGGTGGGCAAAGGAATCACCTTCGACACCGGAGGCATCTCCATTAAGCCTGCCGACGGCATGGAAAAGATGAAGTATGACATGGCTGGCGCTGCGGCCATGCTGGGCACGATGCAGGCCATCGCCGGACTCAAGCCCAAAGTCAAGGTCATCTGCGTCGTCTGTTCGGCGGAAAACATGCCGGACGGCAAAGCCTACAAGCCCGGCGACATCGCCACCTCCATGCCGGACGGAACCAGGCCCGGCAAATCCATCGAGATCATCAACACCGACGCCGAAGGCAGACTGGTGCTGGCCGACGGACTGACCTACGCTCGACAGCTTGGCTGCACCCACCTGATCGACGCCGCCACGCTCACCGGAGCCTGCGTCGTCGCCCTGGGCATGGTCAACGCCGGAGCCTTCAGCAACGACGATGCCACCTTCCGCCAGTTTGAAGCGGCCTATGAAAAGACCGGCGAAAAATTCTGGCGTCTGCCACTGGGCGACGAATACTTCGACCTGATCCGCAGCGACATCGCCGATATCAAAAACACCGGCGGGCGCTGGGGCGGAGCCGTTACCGCCGCCGAATTCCTCAAGGTCTTTGTCGCGGATACGCCGTGGATTCACCTCGACATCGCCGGCATGGCCTGGATCGAAGACAGCCGTCCCTCCATCGCCAAAGGCCCAAGCGGCGTCGCCGTCCGCACCATCGCGGAGTGGGTACGCACCTTCGCGGTCTGATCGCTCACCGAAGTCACACCGCCCGGCGCGCAGCAGCCTGAAACCGCTCGCCGGGCCAATTTCCCTTCCGGAGATGAACGCCATGCCGGATTATTTTGCAAAACGTCTCTTCACCGTGCTGCTCTCGGTCTTTGGCTTGGCCGTGGCTGCGCTGCTGTTGTGGATGGGCCGCGTCATCTTCCTGCTTCTCTTCGCCGCGATTATCGGCTCGATTCTGCTCTTTGCCGTCTCTCGCGCGTTGAGTCAGCGGCTGCGGATTCATCGCGGGCTGGCTTTGCTGCTCTTCCTCGCGCTGCTGCTCGGCATCGTAACCTTGTTTTTCTGGGTGGAAGGCCCAAACATTCTCTCCCAGTTTGCGCAGTTGCAAAATGATCTGCCCTACGCTTTCCATCGCATCCTCGGCGAAGTTCAGGAGACCGCATGGGGGCGCTGGCTGCTGACACAATCGCCCGATCCTGACCAGATCGCCAACGGCGCACGCTTTGCGCTCACTCGCATCGGCGGCATTGTGCTCACCTCGGCCACAGCCGTCGCCGGCCTTGCCATCACATTGCTGCTGAGCCTGTATCTGGCCGCCGAGCCGCTGATTTACTACCGCGGGCTGCGTCGCCTGGTGCCTCAGCTTTTTCGTCCCTTGCTGGACGAATGCGTCTCCCGTGTCCGCAAAGTGCTGCTCTGGTGGATTCTGGCCAAACTGCTTTCCATGACCTTTGTCGGCCTCTTTGTAGGCATCGGACTCTGGCTCATCGGCGTGCCCCTGCCTGGCCTGCTGGCGCTCATCGCCGCCCTGCTTACCTTTGTTCCCAATGTCGGCCCGCTCATCGCGCTGGTTCCCGCGATCCTGCTGGGCCTGGCCAACTCTCCGATGAGCGGTCTGCTGACGCTTGCCGTCTTTGCCGTGGTCTTTGTACTGGAAGGCTACTTCGTCACTCCTCTGCTGGAGCGCAATCTGGTGCGTCTGCCTCCGGCGCTCACGCTGCTGCTTCAGCTTTTGCTGGCAGCTGTTGCCGGGCCAATCGGCGTCGCGCTCGCTGCTCCCATCGCCGCTGCCGCCATCGTCATCTGCGACACGCTGCTGCGCGACTGAAGACAAAAATAAAAAACGGGACGAAGCGCCAGACCGCGCTTCGTCCCGTTTGTTTCCTGCTTCCGCTTACTCCGGCAGAGTCTTCGATCCCTCGACCGTCACCGTTGCATCCAGCGTCTGCGCGCTCGTGCCAGGCTGGCCGCCGCCTACGCTGATCTTGTAGGCTCCGGCGGGAATCTCCGGCTCACCTTCGGCCGAAACCATACTCATGTCACGGCCTTCCAGCGCAAACTCCACCTGCTTCGTCTGGCCTGCCGCCAGATGCACGCGACGGAAGGATCGAAGTGCTTTCAACGGCGCTCCAGGCACATCCGGGAAGCTCAGATAAAGCTGCGCCACTTCGTCCCCATCGCGCTTGCCCGTGTTCGTCACCGAAACCTTCACCAGCACTGGGTCGCCCGGCTTGACCGGTGCCGTCGGAGCTTCCAGATGGCTGTACGCAAAGGTGGTATAGCTCAACCCATAGCCAAACGGATAAAGAGGCGTACCCGTAAAGTACCGGTACGTCCGGTTCTTCATCGCATAGTCCTCAAACTTCGGCAACTGATCCACGCCCGTGTAGAAGGTCACAGGAAGTCGTCCAGCCGGATTGTTCCAGCCAGAGAGTGTCTGCGCAACCGCCAGGCCGCCCTTTTCGCCCGGATACCAGGCTTCCAAAATCGCGTTGGCATGTTCCTTGGCCCAGTTCACGGCCAGCGCGCTGCCGTTAACGAGAACTACGACGAGGGGCTTGCCGGTTGCCGACAAGGCTTCCAGCAGGTCTTCTTCCGGCTTGGGCAGATCGATGCTGGTGCGGTCGCCGCCCAGGAATCCCGGCTCGCTCACCTTCATCTCCTCACCCTCCAGACGGCTGGTAATGCCGACGACAGCCACAATGACGTCATCCTTCTTTGCGGCGGCAATGGCATCGGGCTGCGGCGTCATGTCCACCTTGGACCACATGAGACGAGCCATGAGCGAAGAGTCTTCGCCCGGAGTGTAATCCACGGACAATGCGTAAGCCTTGCCTTTTTCCAGATGGATGCGGCCAAGTCGGGTTCCGGAGTGACGGTAACCGAAGTTGGTGATGACATCCTGACCATCGACCTGCACGCGGAAGAAGCTGTTTGCAGTCATGCCGAGGTTGTAATCCGCCGTCTCCTGGACTTTGAGCGTTGCCTCCCAGTGAAGTGCGACAGGAACCGTAACGTCATCGGGAATCGCAACCTTGGCAGCATCGATATTCGAAGCGTGCATGGTCGAGAGCACGGTCGGCTTCATGGTCAGCGCAGACAGGTCCATCGGCGGAGCCTTATCGATATTGATCGTCACTCCCGGCTTGCCGTTGGTGGACAAAGCGCTGGAGGGTACAGGCTGAGCACTGTTGCTGAGGAACTGCGTGCCCTGGAGATAATCGATCTGATCGTTGGCAAACTGCTCCTTCATGCCATCGAGAATCGACTGCATGTGGTCGGGAACTCCGGTGTAGTTGCCGAGAAGAAACGTAGTCTGATTGGCCAGCGGACCAACGACGGCAATGCGGATATTCTTGTCCTTCAGCGGCAGAGTTCCGTCGTTCTTCAGCAGCACCATCGACTCATCGGCCGCGCGCAGCGCCAGAGCCTTGTGCGCCGGGCTGTTCAGCTCGCTCGCCGGAATCTTCGAGTACGGGTCCATCGACGGCGGATCGAACATGCCCAGCTTGATGCGCGCCGTGAACAGCCGCTCCACCGCCGTGTCGATCTCGCTCTCCTTCAGATAGCCTTCCTTCACCGCATCCAGATACGGCTTGTAATCATGGTCATCCTTCACCTTGGCAAAGAAATCGGCGCACTCATTGTCCATGCCGCGCTGCAAGCTGATCGCCGAGGCCTGCGCCTGGGTCGGCTTGAAGTGGTGTCCGCTGAAGATGTCGATCACCGCGCCGCAGTCGGAGACCACGTAGCCCTTGAATCCCCACTTGTCGCGAAGCTGGTCCTGGAGCAGGAACTGATTCGCGCACGCCGGCTCGCCGTTGATGCTGTTGTAGGCGCACATCACCGAGTCCGCCTTGCCCTCGACTACCGCCGCCCGAAACGCCGGCAGATAGGTATCCACTTCATCGTGCTTGCTCACGTCCACATTCGCCTTGTGTCGTGTCGGCTCCGGTCCGCTGTGAACATCAAAGTGTTTCGGCGTCGCAATCACGCGATAGTATCGTGGATCGTCGCCCTGCATCCCGGTCACAAACGCGACGCCCATCCGCCCGGTCAGAAACGGGTCTTCGCCATAGGTCTCCTGCCCGCGCCCCCAGCGCGGATCACGGAAGATATTCAGATTGGGCGCCCAGAAGTCCAGCCCCTGAAAGATATCGCTGTGACCGCCGTTGGCGCGCATCGCCTCTTCATGCTTCACGCGCGCCTCGGTGCTGATGTCCACTCCCATCGAGTGAATCAGACTCGGATCAAAGGTCGCTCCAAGCCCGATCGGCTCGGGAAACTCCGTCGTCCCGTTCACTGCCACGCCATGCAGAGCCTCGCTCCACCAGTCATACGAGGGCACATGCAGTCGCGGAATCGCACGCGCCTGATTCACCAGTTGACTGGCCTTCTCTTCAAGCGTCATCCGCTGCACCAGGTCCGCTGCCCGCTGCTCCGGCGACAGATGCGGATTCATGTATGCAGGCTCCTGCGCCTTTGCGCCGTTGCCCATCATCAACACCAACGCGCTCAAACAGCCCAGCGCCGCTCCTCGCCAACTCCACTGATTCATTGCAATCGTCTCCCTGCGGCGCGGCCGTTTTCTAACCCTTCGCAACCACTTCGCATGTGCTTGCGCGCAGTATTCCAAGCCTTTTTTCCGCGCCCTCAATCTATCCACCCTGCCTGCTTCTGTCAAGCAGTTAAGGATTTTTCAGGGATTCACGTGGATCGATTTACTTCTAGCCGTTCACGGTCTTTTGCTGCAAAGTCGCACGGGCAGGAGAGCTTCACGCAAGGGTCGTCAGGCGGTCTGAAGAGATCGGCGTCATCGCCCAGACGCTCAGCTCGCGCAGCGCTGCCGCGTCGCCGGTCCACTGCGGATGCAACGTTTGCGCTGCTCTGCCTTCGGGATAAATCCGCACCGTGCAAGCCGATTCGCCGTTCAACACCACTTCCATCGACGAGCCATCGACCCACACCCGCATCTCGCACTCGCCCGCAACCGGCACCGCGATTCCGTTCACACGCACCTCAAGCGGATTCGCCGGGCTGTAGGCAATCTGCAACCACGGCTTGGCTCCCTCGCCGACCAGCGCCATCTCCCAGGCCTTCACCTGCGCAGACTCGCCGCGCGAGGCCACACAGCGTAGCTCGCCACAGTAGTCCGCAATGCGCATCGCCTTCAAGGAGACGCGCAGCGCCGCCGCGTCCGTAGTTGGCGTCAAGCGCTGCTCGGCTATCCGCAATCTCTCCAGCTCCGGCGCCACCTGCATCCGCAACCGGCCCTCCGCGCTCAGCGTCAGGACGCGTGGCAGAGACATCAATCCTGCCCATCCCGCGGCCCTATACTCCGCCAGCGGTCGCGTCTCCGGAATCCAGCCCCACAGAACACGCTGACCCGCGGCATCCAACTGCGTCTTCGGCGCGTAATACGATCCGTAATCCAGCACTCCTGCCTGCTCCGGCGCATACCGCATCGTCTTCTCGTCCAACAGCCCGCTCAGCCAATACGCCTTCCCGTTGGTCGAGTAGATCAGCACATGGCGTCGCGCCGCTCCCTCGCCCAAGGCAAAAAACTCCGGACACTCCCAGACCTCGTTCGCATCCGGCTTCTCCAGCGGAACCGCGATGCTGCCCGCGCGCTCGGCCAGAAGATGCAGGAACTCCCACTGGCGCAGGTCGCGCGAACGATAGAGCAGCACCGCGCCGCCGCGCTCCCTGGATCCAGCCGCCAGCGTCAGATACCACCATTCCCCTTGTCGCCACGGCGAAGGATCGCGAAAGCCGTTCACCTGCATTCCCGCTGGCGGCGCGGCAATCACCGGCTGCGTCCGCTTGCGCCACCGGCTCAGGCTCTCGTCTTCGCTGACCGCCAGGCACTGCGTCTCCAGCAGGCTTTGATCTCCGTTTTTGATCGTTGCCGCTGCCTCCGGAACCGAACGCACGCCCGTATAGATCATCTGCACGCGCCCATCCACCACCGCAGCTGTTCCGCTAAAGACGCCTGCGCTGTCCGACCCGCCCGGCGTGGGCGCAAGCGCCACCGGCAACTGCCGCCAATGCACCATATCCGCGCTCACCGCGTGCCCCCAGTGCATATCGCCCCAGTACGCGCCGTCAGGATTGTACTGGTAAAACATGTGATACTTGCCGCGCCAGAAGATCGGCCCATTCGGATCGTTCATCCAGTTGGCCACCGGCAGCAGGTGATACTGCGGTCGCAGCGGATCAGCCGCCAGACGCTCAGCCAGAAGCGTCTCCGCAGCGCGCGCCGCCGACAACTTCGAGGCCGCCACCACTCCGGCCAATCCCTGCACAAACGCTCTGCGATTCATCCCGCACACTCGCAGCCGCGCATTCAGCGCGACTCCACATTCACCACCACAGGAATCGTGTGCGGCGGCATACAGGCGCGGTTATCGCAAGCCTGATACCGCAGCTTCGCCTGCACCAGATGCTCTCCGCGCGTTGCGGTCATCATGCCGCGCACGGCAAACTCGCCCGTATACACGCTCAGATGATCGCCCGGCGCCCCGGCGACAGGCAACACAAAATCCTTGCCTGCCGGAAACTCAACCTCGCTCATTCGCACCCCAGCGTCGGCTGGAAACTGAATTGCCGTTGCAATCAGGTCTTTCGTCTTCGGGGTGTGCGAGTTGATGTGCAGTCCCTGCTTCACGCTGAAGTGCAGCTCGACCGGCGTCGCCTGTCCTGCCGTCACGCTAATCTGCTCCGGATACAAATAACGCACCGCTTCCGTCGGCGCATCCTTCTTCCCGGTGTTCTGCAACAGGCTGCCAAACGGATTCTGCTGGCCGACCACAAGCATCAGCGCCAGCAGTGTGCTCACCCATCCACTCACGTCGTCACCCCTTCGTTACCGGCGCGCCGCTTACTCGCCCAGCGCCTTTTTGATGTTGTTTTCCAGATCGTCCTTCGAGGTCAGCCCCATCGTCGCCGCGACAATCTTCCCCTGCCGGTTCACAAAAAACGAGGTCGGAAAAACCTCCGGATTGCCATATTGCTTGCTGATAGCATCCCCATCCAGCAACACTGGATAGTTGATGCCAAGCTGCCGGGCGCTTTGGGCGATGTCGGCCGTCTCCGTCTTCAACTTCGCCGCGTCGCCCACGTCCAGATCGTCAAACGAGACGCCCAGAATCTCAAATCCCTTCGGCTTGTACTGCTTCTCCAGCTCCGCCAGCCACGGCGTCTCAATCTTGCACGGCGCGCACCACGTCGCCCAGAAGTTCAACTGCACCGCCTTGCCCTTGTAGTCGGACAGAGAAACCTTCTTGCCGTTGAGGTCGGTCAGGGTAAAGTT
>JAJZCP010000045.1 GCA_021846065.1 Acidobacteriota bacterium | reverse complement strand
CGCCTTCTCGCGCTGGCATCGGCTCCTGGCGATCCGGCGTTTACTCCCAAGCCGCTAACGGCCGAATATCTTGCCGAACTGCAGCGGCGGATCAACGAGGAGGCGACGCGATCGTTCGACTATCTCAAGCGCAACCTGTCGTCGCTGCCCGATGATGCCGTAGAGATGGGCGCGCTGATGTTGAGCCGCCGGTCACGCGCACTGGGCACGCTGGGCGCCACGGACCACCTCACTTCGGCCGGGCAGCGCATTCGCATACACGGCGACTATCACCTGGGTCAGGTGCTTCGCGTAAAAACAGACTTCGTCATCCTGGACTTTGAAGGTGAGCCGGCGCGATCGCTTGAAGAACGCCGGGCCCTCCATTCTCCGCTGAAAGACGTTGCCGGCATGCTGCGGTCGTTTAACTATGCGGCTTGGTCGGCGCTGATGCGGTATGTCTCGCGCCGGCCGGAATCACACAACCGGCTGGAGCCCTGGGCGCTGCTTTGGGAGCGGTCGGCCAGTGCCGAATTCCTGCACGCGTATGTTGCCACGATGCACGGCACGGGCCTGGTTCCCGCCGGTCCGAAAGCCTTTGTTGCGCTACTCGATCTATATTTGCTGGAGAAGGCGTTTTACGAATTGATGTATGAGCTGAACAGCCGCCCCGATTGGGTCAAGATTCCGCTGTCTGGAATTGCGGCGCTGCTGAACCGTGAACCACGTTAGCAACCAGACACCACACGCCGGGGAGACGATGCAGTGGCGGAAGTTGAAGTAGAGCGGGAGCCGGGGATGTCAGCGGTCCGGGCAGGGGTGGACCTGCTCGTCGGGATTCCGGTGTTGCCGGACGCGGATGCCCTCTCTGCGCTGGCCACGCGGCTACGCGAGGCAGCGCAGTCCATGCGCCGTGGATACTCCATTATTCTGGCCGTGCCCGGGGAGAGCGGCGCGGGCGCTCCGGCTTCTCTGCCCGCTGAGCTGGCGGAGTGGGAGCCGGGATCATTTTCCGTGCAAACATTCCCGGCGACGACAACGCCCAATCCAACAGGCATCTCCTGGCTGGCACACCAGGCCTCACTGCGGCCCATCGCCGCGATGGCTGCCACGGCGCAGGCGCGCGTCTGCGTTTCGCTCGATCCAGATCTGTCGCTGAACCCGGAGTTGATGCCCGCGTCCCGGCTGGCGCTGCTGATGGACCCGATCGCCGAAGGCGGCTTTGACCTGGTGATGCCGTGGTACGCCAGCGGGCCGTTCGACGACCTGGCGACACGCAGCATCCTGTATCCGCTGATGCGCGCGCTGTACGGGTCGCGCCTCCAGAATCCGCTGGGCACCATGTTCTCGGCATCGGGGCAGCTGTTTCCGCTCATCGCCCAAGGGTTGCAGGCGGATGCGGCACGAAAACCGGACATGCAGCCGATCCCGGCAGTACTGGCCGCGAGCCGCTCGTTAAAAATCTGCCAGGTGCGGATGTGTGCGCGGCCACATCCCGCGGAAGCCCCCGATCTGAGCGAAGCACTGGCGCAGCTTGCGGGCCCGCTGTTTCTGGAGATGGAAGAGACAGCGCCGGTCTGGCAGCGCGTCCGCGGATCGCATGAGATTCCCTGCTTCGGGACCGCAAGCGATCCTTTGCCCACTGCCGACGCCGTGGACGTCCGGCCTTACATGGAGGCATTTCAACTGGGGGTACGCAATCTGCGCGAGATCTGGTCCGTTGTGCTGCCACCGGTTACGCTCCTGGAACTCAAGAAACTGTCCTTGATGCCTGCTGCGGAGTTCCGCATGCCCGATGCATTGTGGGCGCGAATCATCTACGACTTTGCATTGGCGCACCGGCTCCGCTCGATTCGCAGGAACCATTTGTTCGGTGCGCTGACACCGCTCTATCTCGGCTGGGTTGCATCCTACGCCGGACAGGCGAATGCGGGCGGCGCGGCAGCGGCACAGGGTTTGATCGAGCAACTGGCCCGCACATTCGACTCAGAAAAGGCGTATCTGGTCTCCCGGTGGCGCTGGCCCGACCGGTTTCAGCCATAACGCAGGGAAGGAGATCGCAGCTTATGTGGTTTCAGGTCCATCAGGCATTACAGCAGTCGGTGCATCGCGCCGTGTTTATGATCGCGACGATGCTGCCCGGCGTGGTTGCATTGATCGTGGCATTGCTGGTTTCAATCGGCATTGCGTGGCTGCTGGCGGCGGCGGCGCGGCGGATTCTGGCGGCCGTCGATTTTGATGCTCGCGCGGAGAAGTGGCGCTACACAAATATCTCCGAGCTTACGCCGGGGGGGACGCCGTCTATTCTGATCGCGCGCGCCGTTTTCTGGATCATCGTGCTGGCAGGTCTTTTTGTCGGCATTGCGGCGTTCGACGCCGCGTCGGCGATCGGCGTCTCCGCGTACGTTCTGGGCTATCTGTCGAAGATTGTCGCGGCGGCGGTTCTGCTGCTGGCTGGGCTGATCGTTGCGCGGGTTCTCTCGGTGAGTGTGCTGATCAACGCGGTCAATATGAACCTGCAGCACGCCCGCCTGCTGAGCCTGGGCGTCAAGTGGCTGGTGCTGGTCTTTACAGCCGCCATGGTGCTGGATCACCTTGGGATTGCGCGCAGCATCGTCGATCTTGGCTTCGGCATTCTCTTTGGTGGAATCGTGCTGGCGCTGACGCTGGCTATCGGGCTGGGATCGCGGGATCTGGTATCCCGGTCGCTGGATCGCGAACGCGAAAAGCCAGCACGCGAGGAAGACGTCGTGCGCCACTTCTAGATGGATATCATCAACATTCTCTTCGGCCGGCCGCTGGCGACCTCTGAAGGCGACACGGAACAGATCGGCGCGGTTAAAGGCGTCTCAGTGTTCGGGCTGGATGCGCTCGCCTCCGCGGCGTACGGACCCGAGGCTGCCCTTACGCTGCTGATTCCGCTGGGCGTGGCCGGTGCGCAGTATGTACTGCCGATCACGGGCGTCATCATCCTGCTGCTGGTTCTGGTTTTTCTCTCCTATCGGCAGACGCTGGCGGCGTATCCCAACGGCGGCGGCTCCTACACCGTTGCCCGGCACAACCTGGGAGTTTTTCCGGGCCTGCTGGCCGGGGCCGCGCTGCTGATCGACTACACGCTGGATGCAGCGGTCGGAATCTCGGCCGGCATCGGCGCGCTGGTCTCAGCCTTCCCCCGGCTGCATCCCCACATGCTGGGGCTTTGCCTGGTGGCGCTTCTGCTGCTGAGCGTCACAAACCTGCGAGGGGTGCGCGAGAATGGCGCCATCTTTCTTGCGCCCACATATTTTTTCCTGGGCTGCATGGGCATTGCACTGGTCATGGGAATCTTCCGGACACTCGCGAGCGGAGGACATCCGCACGCAGTAATCGCGCCCCCGCTGGCGCCGCAAGCGCTGACCGGCGTGACGGCCTGGATTCTGCTGCGGTCGTTTGCCGGGGGTTGCACCGCACTGACCGGCGTGGAGGCTGTCAGTAACGGCGTGCAATCCTTCCGCGACGATCGCGTCAAGAACGCGCGGCTCACACTGGGGATCATTATTGCGGCACTAGCCATCATGCTGGTCGGCGTCGGCTATTTGGTAAAGGTGTATCAGATCACCGCGATCGACCCGAGCTCACCGCATTATCAGAGCCTGCTCTCACTGCTGCTGCAGGCCGTCGTTGGACGCAACTGGTTTTATTACGCTGCCATCGCCTCCATCCTGATGGTCCTGACGTTTTCCGCAAATACAGCATTCGCTGACTTCCCGCGCGTGTGCCACTTCATCGCCGAAGATGGATACCTTCCCACGTCGCTCACCAACCGCGGGCGCCGTCTGGTCTACACCGAAGCCATCGTACTGCTGACCGTGCTGACCGCCATCCTTCTGACGGTTTTCGATGGCGTCACGGACCGGCTGATTCCCTTGTTTGCCGTGGGCGCATTCCTCGCCTTCACCATGTCGCAGGCCGGTATGGTGGCGCATTGGAAGCGATCGGACGATCCCCGAAGACTACCCAAGCTCTGGATCAATCTGATCGGCGGCACGGCCACTGGCCTGACGGTTCTGGTCGTGATCGTCGCCAAGTTTACCGAGGGCGCCTGGATTACCGTTGTGGCCATTCCCACGCTGCTGGCGGCCATGTACGCCATCCACCGCCACTACGCGACGGTTCACCGGGAGATCGTTACAACGACTCCACTCGATACCGCCGGACAGATGGATGCGATTGCCGTCATCCCGCTGACCGGATGGACGCGCATCAGTAAAGACGCCCTGTGTTTCGCCATGAGTTTTGCAAAAGATATCCGGGCGCTGCAGGTGCTGGAAGAGACCACGAAAGACGAGTTGCGCGACCACTGGAACCAGTATGTGGAAGCTCCGGCGAAACAGGCGGGCCTGCCCGTCGCCCAGCTGGTGACGCTGAAGTCTCCCTACCGTTTCGTGGTTCGACCGATTGTGGACTATGTTGTGAAGCTTGCGAACGACCATCCGCACCACCGCGTGGTCGTCATCGTTCCGCAATTGCTGGAGACGCACTGGTACTACTATTTTCTGCACACCCAGCGCGCGGCGATTCTCAAAACGCGGCTGCTGCTGCAGGATAACGACCGCATCTCGGTGGTCGATATCCCCTGGCACTTGAAGAAGCAGTAAATTATGCACGCGCCGATTGCGGCGTTCCGGATGAACAGGCAGAATCAAAGGGTGGAGCCTCCAGCTTCTATCGCGATAATGACGACCGCCCGTCCGGGGTCGGGAGTGGCATCTGCCGGTTTGCTGCCTACAACTCGTGGCGTGCGCGCTTGCGTCTCTCAGCCCGGTGCTGACCGGCCCGGGGACGCCCCATTTTCTGGCAGCGGCTCCCGCGCCATGTAGCTTTGCAACTCGATATGTTTTGGAAGACTACTGGTCCGAAGCCGATCTACAGACGCGCGGCGGCTCAACTGCGGAAGCACCCGCGGACAAGCTGCAGCCGCTGACCGATACGCGGCTTACCTTCTTTCCGCATCCAGACAATACGCGGTGGTGGCTAAGCGGGCAGGAAAACACCATCTACCAGATGCACGGAAATTTTCATTCTCCCTACCAGGGTCCGAACAGCTTTACCGCTCCCTTCCAGTACAAGGCCTCCGTGGTAGGCACGGTGATGACGGGCTTTGAAGTGAATCCGAACCCGCGCTATGAGACTGAGGTCTTCTACGACGAAGAGAGTGCCGGCGGCCGCGGTCTGAGTCAGGCGCTGGGGCTTGCCGGTTTTACCAATCTGGATGTTGTGCGCAATCCAAACCTCGGTCTGACGCCCTATGTCTCCCACATCGAGATTCACCAGACCATCGGCCTGACCGATGCGATGGTACCGCAGGCGCGCGGCCCGCTGGCGCTGGCGACAGAGGTGCCGGCCCGGCGGTTTGAGATCCGCGCGGGTAAGTTTGGCCTGCCGGACATGCTGGACATTAACCCCGTGCTGAGCGACAGCCACCAGCAGTTCACCAACTGGACGATCGACAACAACGGCGCGTGGGACTACGCCGCGGATACGCGCGGATACACCTACGGAGTGGACCTTGAATATCAGGATCGTGCCTGGGCTGTGCGCTATGTCATCGCGCTGATGCCCACCGTCGCCAACGGCATCACGCTCGACTGGGCGTTGCGCCGCGCGCGTGGCGAGAACATGGAGTTTGAGCTGCGCAAGGGTTTGCTGCCGGGCAAAGATGGCGTGGTTCGCATGCTGGCCTACGGCAACTACGCGCACATGGGCTTATACCGCGAAGCAGTCATTCATTACCTGGAAGGCATCACGCCAACTCCGGAGATCACATCCGTCGAGCATTTTGGTGCGTTGAAGTATGGCGTAGATTTCAACTTCGAGCAGGATGTAACTCGCGATCTACGGCTGGCCGGCCGATTTGGCTGGAATGAAGGCCAGCACGAATCCTTCGCCTACACAGAGGACGATCAGACATTTCTCGTTGGCGGAGACTATTCCGGCACGTCGTGGCGACGAAAGCTCGACAAGGTAGGCGTCGCGTTTGCGACAAACGCGATTAAAAAAGACCATCAAAATTATTTGAAGCTTGGCGGCCTGGGATTTCTATTGGGCGACGGCCGGCTGAACTATGCCCGCGAAGACGACCTGGAGGCCTACTACAACGTGCACATCTGGCGAGGGCTCTATGGAGCGCTCGGCAACACGTTCATTGAACACCCCGGGTATAACCAGGACCGCGGCCCGGTGGATGTGGAAGGCGCGCGCGTTCACCTCGACTTTTAAGCCCACAGACAGCAGGAGCCGCCATCGGGTGGCGGCTCACATGCAGATCAGCAGGTCGCGCGCAATCGCTAGGCAATGACCTTCTGAATCGACTTATCAATCGTCTCTTTCGGCACGTAGCCGACGATCTGGTCTACAACCTGGCCGCCCTTGAAGAGGAGCAGCGCAGGGATGCCGCGGATGCCATAGCGCATGGGCGTCGCCTGGTTGCTGTCCACATCCATCTTCATGACCTTCAGCTTGCCGTGGTACTGCGTGGCCACCTGATCCACGACTGGCGCCAGAGCGCGGCACGGACCGCACCAGGCCGCCCAGAAATCTACCAGCACGGGTTCTGCGGCCTGCAGCACCTCGCGGTCAAAGCTCAAATCCTTCACTTCCTGTACTGCACTGCCTGCCATCATTTCCCTCCTTGGGGATGCTCTACCGTGCCCGACTGCGCACGTTATTGGATGATAGGAGATTCGGATCGGTCGCATCCAGCGATTGGTCAGCCGGTAGGGTATTTGTTGCCAGAAAGGAAAAGCGCCCGGACCTCGTAAGAGATCAACGGGCGCGAGAGCAGCCCTCCCCCAGAACTGCCCCTTGCAAAGAAGTTAGCGATGGAACAGTTCCTTGTAAATAGAACTTGAGTAACACCTTGAGCGGTTACCGGTCCAGCACGGCGGACTGCTCCGAAGGAGCTGTTTCCTTCGCAGGGCCGCCCCCATGCACTTGCGTGCCGCGCCGGTCAAAATCGCAAAACATCATCTCGATGGCCGCAGCATCCAGTATCTGAGGAACGTGCGCCTCCAGCCTGGCGCGGCGCGCCGGGTTGTCCAGAACCAGCAGCAGTGCCGGCCCGGCGCCGCTGAGCGCAACGCCAAGCACCCCCGGCACCCGGCTGAGCGCGTCTGCATGATCCAGCAGCGGGCACAGACCGCGCCGGTAGGGCTGGTGCAGGCGGTCATCCATCGCATCGCGCAGCAGTTGTCCGTCCCCGCTGGCGAAGGCGGCGACCATCAGACCGCAGCGCTGCAGGCCATCCACAACATGGGCCCGTTCATACGACTGGGGGAGCACAACGCGCGAGGCCTCGGTCAGAACCGGATGGCGCGGCAGCAGGAGGGCAGCACACCATTCGCGGGGCACCGGCACCCGAGCCGTGGCAATCGGCAGAAGTCCGGCCGCCTGCTCACCGGCGCGTCCAACGGCGGAGACGGCAAGTCCGCCATGCCAGCAGGCGGCGACGTTGTCCGGATGGCCCTCCAGGGCGGCCGCGTGCGCCAGCAACTGTTGGCTGGAAAGGGAGAGACCGCCCAGTGACTGCGCCAGGATAAGCCCGGCCAGACGCGCAGCCGCAGAGGATCCGCAGCCCATCCCAAGCGGAATCTGATTGTGAACACGAAGTGCGACCGGCGCCGCGGGAATCCCAGCCTCATTTAATGCGCGGCGATATGTGGCCAGAATCAGATTGCTCTCCGGCCGGCTGCACGCGGCGGCGTCGCGGCCGATGGCGTGGATAGAAAATTGCTCAGCAGGCTGCGCCGTCACTTCAAGGTGTATGTCCAGCGCTACAGCAGCCACGTCAAACGCGGAGCCAAGGTTCGCCGAGGTTGCCGGCAGCCGCATCTGAACCATCGCTGCGCTGTTCATAGCCTATCCTCGTGTTCGAGCGCGCGCAGTACGGCTCCCATGTCGGGGTCCAGCACCTGCGGAGCCCGCGCCATCTGCCGCAGCGCCGTGGCGTGTGCAGGCATCTCCTCCGGCCGCAGCAGCGCGCCGCGATGGAAGTCAATGGTGTACTCGGGATCTTTCAGCGTATTGCCCGTCAGCACCAGCACCACACTTTCGTGGGCTGCGATCAGACCCCGCGCCGTCATCTTCTTCAAGCCCGCCAGCGTCACCGCAGATGCCGGCTCGCAGCCAATGCCATCCGCGCCGATCTCCGCCTTGGCCAGTGCGATCTCCGCTTCGCTCACCTGCTCGCACCAGCCGCCCGTTTCACGAATGACGCGTACCGCCTTGCGCCAGGAGGCAGGATTGCCGATGCGAATCGCGGTCGCACGGGTCTCCGCACGGACAGGCGTGATCTGCTCGCCGCCGTGTTGCGTCATCGCGATATAGAGCGGGTTCGCGCCCTCCGCCTGCATGACGCTGATGCGTGGGAGCCGGTCAACGAGGCCGAACGCCAGCAGTTCCTCAAAGCCCTTACCCAGCGCGGAGCAGTTCGCCAGGTTGCCACCCGGAACGATCAGATGATCCGGCACCTGCCATTGCATCGCCTCGGCAATTTCAAATGCGGGCGTCTTCTGCCCCTCCAGCCGGTAAGGATTTACCGAATTGAGCAGAGACACCGGGGCACGGCGCACCAGCTCTGCCAGCACCGCGACACAGCCATCGAAATCCGTCCGGAGCTGGCAGGTAACGGCTCCATAGTCCAGAGACTGCGCCAGCTTGCCCCACGCCACCTTGCCTTCCGGGATCAGCACCAGGGCGCGCATGCCGGCGCGCGCCGCATAGGCTGCCATGGCTGCGGACGTGTTGCCGGTAGAGGCGCAGGCCACCCAGCGGAAGCCGCGTTGCTTCGCCACCGAGAGCGCTGCCGTCATCCCGGTGTCCTTGAAGGAGCCGGTGGGGTTCATCCCCTGATGCTTGGCCAGAAGATGCGTCAACCCGGCGGAACGCGCACTGCGTGGCAGATCATAGAGCGGCGTGTTCCCTTCCTGCAGTGTGACGATCGAGGTATCGCTCTCCAGAAATCCCAGCAG
>JAJZCP010000044.1 GCA_021846065.1 Acidobacteriota bacterium | reverse complement strand
TTGCCATCCACCCAGGTATAGGGCAATGCCGCAGCGTAGTCCTGCCGCATCAGGGCATCCAGGTCAATGGACACAGGCGGCCGGTCATGCAGGTCCAGCGCAAAGCGCGTGTAGAAGAGCTGCGAGCGCACCCAGTTGCCGCGGCCAAAAGCGCTGGCGCGGTCCATGCGCTCCACCACTGCCGTTGGAATCGGCTCGCCTGTTTTGTAGTTCTTTGCAAAGGACTGCAGCAGCGCCGGGTCGCGGAAAAATTCCTCAAGCATCTGCGACGGGGCCTCGACAAAATCACCCTCCGTCGCAATGCCGCTGGTGCCGGCCCATGGCTGCTGGCCGCCGAGGATCGCGTGCATCAGGTGCCCGAACTCATGAAAGAACGTTACGACGTCGGAGTACTGCATCAAACCCGGCTCACCCGGCTTGCCGCCGGGAAAGTTGCAGATCAGCGCCGCCTCCGGCAGTTGCCTGCCGCGGATGCCGGGAACGATCGGATAGGCCGAAAACCACTTGTCCTTTCCATCGCGCGGATGCATGTCCAGATAAATGCGCCCGATAGGCTTCTCCGATTGCGCCCCTGGCGCGCGGTCAAACACCAGCCATGCCGTCACAGCGGGGTCCCACACCGCCGCATGGGGGTCGCGCTCGAAGGCAACGTGAAACATCTTCGCCGCCGTGTTCAGAATGCCCTGCTGCACCTCTTCATAAGGAAAGTACGGGCGTACCGACTGCGAATCAAAGTCGTAGACCTTCGTACGGTACTGCTCGTACCAGTAGCCGGCACTGTCGGCCGCAATGTCTGTAAGACCCGGCTGTTGCTTCTGCGCAAACGCACGCACCATGGCATACTCGCGGTCGGCTGGCGTTTTTGAGGCAGCATCCACCTGCGTCAGAAAACTGCGCACGTTCGCCGCGGAACCCATCATCTGGTCCGCCGTCGCCAGATCGGCCCAGTTCTTGAAGCCCAGCACGCCGGCCAGTTCTTCCCGTGCCGCCAGAAGATCCAGCAGTACCTGCTTGTTGGCCGGATACGCGCGCGTGTTGTAGGCCAGATACATCCGGTGGCGCAGCGCTTCACTCTTTGCATAAGTCATGACGGGCTGCATGTCCGGATAATCCGTCGTCAGCGTGATCGTTCCGTCCTGGCCGGGCTTGTGTGCCGCAATGTAGTCCGCCGGCAAACCCTCCAGCTCGGCCGCATGCTGCACGGTCACAGTATTGACGTGTTCCTGCACGTTGCGGCCAAAGGTCAGGCTCAATGCGGTGATCTTCTCCTGCAGTTGGCGCACCCGCTCACGTGTGGCAGCGTCCTTGTCCACGCCTGCCAGCCGGTACTGCAGCAGCGTACGGCTCAGATAGTGCTGCGTGCCCGCGTCGGCATGGCTGGCCGGAATCGCCGCAAGCTTCTGGTACACCGCCTGGTTCAGCGACAGCGCCACGGCGGCCTCGCTCACCTTCTGCACCATCTCCTGCGCCTTGTCGCGCACGGCTTTTTGCGGCGAAACGGAGTACAGCAGCCCGGCTTCCGATCCCGCAATCGAAAGCTCCGCATTCGCCTGGTCGTACAGCGTCAGCGCGTTTTCAACCGTCGGCGTCTCCTTCAGCGCCACTAACGCATCCACGCTTTTCTGCTCCGCCGCCAGGTGACTGTTCACCCACGCCTCCAGCGAAGCGGGCGTCGGCTGGCCGGCCCAGGCATGCAAGGGGTCTGGCACAGATTGCGCCGCTGCCGGGAAGACCGGCAGCACAGAAGCCAGACCGATCAGGCCCGGCCACGCTGTCAGAAACAAAAGCTTGCTGAACATTCCCATACGCTCCTTGCGCCGATCCCCGCACAGCCGTCGATGCAGCATGTTTGCGGGGACAAACAAAAAGCGCGGCCTGCCCGGGACAGACCGCGCACGGTGATATGCGGCTGCCTATTGCGCAGCCTTCTGATCGTTCATCGCCAGCGGCTTCAGGATCGCATCCAGCAAATCCGGCCGCGCGCTGTTACGCTGCAGGTGCGGATACCGCTCGCCGCAGTGATAATCGATCTTCACCACGCGGAAGAAGCCGGTGTTTTCGACGATCAGTTCGATTGGCGTCTGCACCGTTTTGGAGTCGCGGATGGCAGCGCGCATCACTTCGTCGGAGTATGCCCGGCCATTGACCGCGATGATCTTCTGCCCCGGTCCCAGATCCGCTTTATAGGCGGGTGAGTAAAACAGCACATCGCCGATCTGTCCGCTGTGTCCCAGATGCAGCCCCAGCGAATACCACGCATTCAAGCCGCCCAGAGACTGCTGCGCTTCTGTCATGGGATTCGGCTTGTCGGTGTACACCAGCGAGTAGCCGCCGCGTTCAATGCCGCCAAGCGGTGCGTGATCCACCTTCCGCGTCAGCCGGTCGGTCAGAAACTTTGACCAGTCATACGGCTGCACAGCGTTCAGATTGTCGACGACATCCTGAAAGTGATACGGCGCCGTAATCGGCCCGGTGTTGCCACCCAGCCCCAGAAAACGCGCACAAAAATCGTTCAGCGATTTCTTCCCGTGGCTCTGCTGCCGGATGATCGTATCCGCTTCCAGCCACAGCAACTCACCTTCGGGATAGTAGTCCACGCTGCGCCGCCAGTTATCCCACTGGCGTCCGGCGCCGTAGAGCGTCTGCGCCGCTGTCGCCGTGTCCTGCAGATCGCGCCAGGTGCGGCCCGGACGATTGTTCATCGTCGCTGCGGAGTCCGCCAGCGCGTCGCGATACTGCACATCTGTCCACAGGCCGCTGCGCGCCGTCAGCACATCGCCCAGGTACGTCGTCAGCCCTTCATACACCCACAGCAGATTGCCCTGCATCGGCGTCTGAAAGTCCGGCGACAGCAGACCCGCCGGTCGGCGATATTTGCCGTTCCAGGAATGCGTAAACTCGTGCGGCAGCAGCCCTGCCGCCAGCACATCGATCGACGGATTCAGAAATGTCTTCTCCGGCACGCGGTCGTCGTTCGACTGGTGATGCTCCAGGCCGAAGTGCGCCACCTGATCGCTCAGCGTCATCAGAAAGTGGTAGCTCCCATAATGATGCGACTGATACATGGCGCTGGCTTCGCGCACCAGGTTGTTAAAGCCCGCCATCATCTGCGGCGGCACCTCCAGATCCTCCGGCCCATCGGCCGCAATATCCAGATAGTGTTTGGGCGAAACCTCCGGCGCCAGATCAATCTGCCGGAAGAAGCGGCCGGAGAGCACGGGCGAATCCACCAGCTCATTCAGTGGC
This sequence comes from Acidobacteriota bacterium, assembly GCA_021846065.1. The sequence continues at coordinate 5,785 of JAJZCP010000044.1, read as the reverse complement.
ACGGCAGCAAAGTGGGTGGTTGCGCCATCATGGGCGGCGGGCGTCAGCGCCGTGCCGTACTGCCATCCCTCCGGCAGCGTCACGCTCGGCGTCACCAACACCTGCTTCGCGTTTGCAACCTGCGGCCACAGCAGCACCTCGTTCCAGCTGATCATCGCCAGATTCGCGCTGGTGGAGGCGCCGGCGGAAAATCCGGTCGGCCCGGCCGTTGCCAGAAAATCATCGTGCACATGCAGCGCCGTCGCGCCCTGCGGCACCTTTACGTGGAACGCGAACATATTCACCGGGTCGCGCACCCAGGGCAGCGTCTGGCCGTTTGCCTGGATCACAATGCCGGTCAGGTTGTCGATCGGCCCGGTCGGCCCATGCTCGCCCGGAATCCACTTGGCGTAGACCAGCGTCAGGTCGCCCGGCTGCACCGGAATCACCTCATCGGCATGCAGTATCTTGCGCGGCGCATCGGTCGCGTTCACGGCGATGGACATTTTGATGGACGCGGACGGGTTCGCCGCGGACGGCTGCGCCAGTGCGTACGAACCGGCGGCCGCCGCAACGCTGGCAGCCAGAGCAAGCCGGGTCAGAATGGAAAGTCTCCCGTGTGTCATGATCCTCCTGAAATTCCCGTGGAAAAAACGGAAAGCCCAGTGTAATGCAGCGCCATACTGATTGGGCGAACACCTTCGCGTACAATGTATACAGGTGCTTACAATGTCTTCAACTCTTTCCATCCGCCTTGAATCGGGCCTGAAAACCAAGCTCGATGCATTAGCAAAATCCTCGAAACGGTCGAAGTCTTTTCTGGCCGCTGAGGCGATTGCCGCCTATGTTGAAGCGCAGAGCTGGCAGCTTGCCGAGCTGGAAGCCGGACTGGACGAACTGAACCGCGGTAAAGCCGTCGCGCACGCAGAAGTGAAGGATTGGCTGCAGTCCTGGGGAAAGAAGCGGGAACAACAGCCTCCGCGATGAAAATCGTATGGTCGCCGCGCGCCATCGAGCACCTGATCGCACTTCGCGCATTTATCACCAACGATCATCCCAGCGCCGCGCAGGACATCAGTGCTCGCATCCTTGCTGCTGCTGAACGGTTGCTGCGATACCCCGACAGCGGCCGTCCGGGCCGCATACCCGGAACACGGGAACTGGTCGTCCCGCAGACTCCCTACATCCTTCCGTATCGAGTATCGCGAGGCAACGTCGAAATCATCGCCGTCTTTCATGGGCGGCAGCGATGGCCCGATCTGTTCTAGAAGCACCGCGTTCCAGAACGCTCCTATCGCTGGCTGAGTTCGCCCGCCAGCACTCGACGGTTGAACGCTGCGGATTGTCCCTTCGGAACGCTGAGGGACGTCCACGCGGACCCACGGAAATGCTTGGCCAGCAGTACGATCTGGCCGCAGTGGTAGGAGTAGTGTGCGATTTGCCGGTTGATGGCCTGCAGGACGGAGTGCGCTTCGCCTCGTATCGTAACCGGCTGGCGTAAGTCGGGTTCGCCGAGTTTGTCCAATGCGACGAAGAGGCAACCCCACCCCCGTTCCCACATCGCTAAAAGAGCGGTGCGATCCGGCGGCGGATCGACGAATTCCGAGTCGCGATCGCGCCATGGCTTCTCGCCATCGGTCGAGAGAAAGTCCGTCCACCGCGCCACCATGTTGCCCGCCATATGCTTCATGACAATGGCAATCGAATTCGCATCTGCATCCAGCAGTTGGTAGAGCTGCTCATCCGTCACCTGCGCAATCGCGTTATCGGCCAGCTTTTTGTAATGGCAGAAGAGCGCCATCGAATCCTCGAGATACGAATCCGTAAATTGCAGAGCCATGCGAGGATTATGACAAATAAGCGGCGCGCCCGGGCGCCTGTCCTGCCCAATCGGACCGCGCGTTTCCGCGATGGTACACTCCCCGCATGCCACGCGGGTTTTTCGTTACGTTTGAGGGGCTGGACGGCTCCGGCAAGTCCACGCAGCTCCGTCTGTTCGCCCGCGCGCTGGCCGCCGACGGCCAGGCCGTCACCGTCACGCGGCAGCCCGGCGGCACCGAGCTCGGCGATCAGATCCGCGCCCTGCTGCTCGACTCGCGCACCCAGCCCGTCGCGCCGCTGACTGAGATGGCGCTCATGTTCGCCGACCGCGCCCAGTCCATCCAGCAGATCCTTGCCCCCGCGCTCCATCGCGGGGAGACCATCCTCTGCGACCGCTACACCGACTCCACGGTGGCCTACCAGGGCGGCGGCCGCGGCCTGGACCGCGAAGCCATCCTGACGCTGCATCGCGTTCTCTGCGGGGACCTGTGGCCCGATCTCACATTTCTTCTGCTGCCCGATCTGGATGTCTGCCTGTCCCGCGCGCGCCGCCGCAACGCCCGCCAGCTCGCCTTCGGCACGGATGAGAACCGGTTTGAGGCCGAGCAACGCAGCTTCTATGAGCGCGTCGATCGCGCCTACCGCGAGATCGCCCTCCAGGCCCCGGATCGCGTCGTGAAAATCGCCGGAGACCTGCCCGTGGAAGAGGTCCAACGCATCATCTTTCGCACCTTCTGCGAACGTCACAAAGCTTGAGTGACAAGTGAACTATGCCCGCGCCGCGTCTAAGATGCACTTACTATCCAGCCAGATGCCGGAATGCCGAAAACACTGTATAACTGGGCAAAAGGTTCCCTGACAACAAAACATCCATGACGGACTATCACAAGCTGCAAGGGTGTCAGACATGCCGCATGCAGGAACATCTGCTGATGCATCGCCTGACGCCGGAACTGCGTCTCGAACTCGCCGCCCTGTGCCTGCGCGTCTCCATTCCCGCCGGCTCAACCATCTTCAATGAAGGCGACGAACCCACCGGAATTCTCATCCTGCGCACTGGCCTCAGCAAAGTTACGATGACCTCTGAAGTCGGCCGCACCGTTGTTCTCTACATTGCCGCGCCGGGTGAACTGCTGGGGCTTAGCTCTGTTGTCTCCGGCACCAAACGCCAGGTAACGGCGCAGACCATTGAGCCCTGCGAGCTGGACATGATCCGCCGCGACACATTCCTCAAGTTTCTTGAGGAGCATGACGACCAGTTCCGCGCCGCGCTCGATGAGCTGGCCATGCAGCACGCCTGCATTCTGGACGCCATCCGCCGCCTGTCGCTGGCGCCATCCCTGCTGGCCAGCATTGCGCGTTTTCTGCTGGGGCTCAACTGCCCGGATACCGGGCCGCAGAATGACCGGCTGCGTCTGCGCCTGACGCATGAGGAGATCGCGCAGCAGCTCGGCACCACGCGCGAGTCGGTCACGCGCACGCTCTCCCGGCTGCGCAAAAACAACATCATCGCGCAGCATGGCCAGACCATCAGCATCGTCGACCGCGGCACGCTGGAGCACCTGGCCACCGCCCGCTCTGAAGAAGCGGCCCTGACGCTGGCCTGAGCCATCTATAGCTTCGGCATAGTGGAACGCAATCGGTTGGGGCAGCAAGAAGCAGATTCCCTGCGGGAATGACAACAAGAAAGGCAAAGCTCTTGTTTTTCTTTCTTTCATTCCCGAAAGGAATCCGCTTCCCGAGGAGCATTTTTCTTTCTTTCATTCCCGAAAGGAATCCGCTTCTCGAGGAACGTTTTTCTTTCTGTCATTCCCGAAAGGAATCTGCTTCTCGATAAGCGTTGCACAATGCCGCATGCAACCTTCTGCTGGTTCCGGGGGGTTCCATCCTCACTGACTCATTCTGGGCGGAGCAAAGAATCCGGGCATTTGCCCCCATGGCAAAGCGTCCATCAGTTCTTTGCAGCCCGCCCGCGCTGGCCTCCCGCGCACAACGGCGGTATCCTGTAGGCCGCGCCACGGGACCGCTCCGACCATGCCGAAACCTGACACCGCCTTCGACGTTACCTGCCCGGACTGCGGCGCCATCCTCAAGGTGGACCCGGCGACGCGGTCCATCATCGCCCACACGCCCGCCCCGCGCAAAAAGACCTTTGAGGATTTTGAGGCTGCCACCCGCGCCCTGAAAGAGCAGGAGGAGCGCAAGCAGGCGCTCTTCCGCCAGTCCGTGGAGGCGGAGAAGAATAAGGATGATGTGCTGGCGAGAAAGTTTGAAGAGGCGCTGCGCCGGGCCAAAGAGTCCAAGGACGAAGGCCGCCCGCTCCGGGATTTCGACCTGGATTAGCCGCTAGCCGCGGAGCAGCGTTCGTTCCAGCGCGTTCGTAGCCCGTTCCCAAGTGAACTGCTGCACGAAGTTTTGTCCCGCCTGCGCCAGAGAAACCCTGAGCGGCGCATCTTCAATCAACCGAATGGCATTGGCCGCCAGCTTCTCCGGACATTTCGCAGGGCTGCATAAAGCTGTTTGATCGGGAATTGCAAATTCCCGGTGACCGCCAATGTCGGTGGCTACCAAGGCCGCGCCGCAAACCATCGCCTCGGTTGCCGTCAGGCCCCATCCTTCGGTATGACTTGGTGCCAGAAAGATAGCGCAACGATTGTAGAGCGCATCGCAACTCCTTCGGGCTCGGCTGCTTTCTATACGTCACGCCTGCGGGAAGGTTGGCGGGAGGATCTGCAACCCCAAACAACTCCAGCTCCGTGGTCGGAAAACGGCGGCGGATAATCGAAAACGCGGCCAGCCCATCGGCACAGCCTTTCCACGCTGAAGTATGAAACAGCATTGCGTATTGCAGCGGATTTCGATCGGCAGGCTCGATATCGACGCCAAAGGCGTCAAAATCCAGACCGTTCGGTATATAAGCTGCATCCACGCCTTGTCCAGTCCCTATCTCCTGCAACCATCGCGCGATAACGATTTTCCGCAACGGCAGCCGCCAGGTCGCAAGCACGCGATCCTCAGGGCCGTCCCATGACTCCAGATGCTGGATAAAATAGAACCTATTTCCTTTGGTTCCCGGGTAGCGTTGCACCCATTCTGCAACGTCCCAGGAAGTCGCAATCACAGCATCGGCGTCGGGCACGTGTCGATCATCAGGGCGAAGCACCCATCGTAACGAGACATTCGGGTCGAGGCCGAACCATCCAGCGGGGCCAACTTTTCCACTCAACCGGACGCGCCAGTAATGCGCGATACGCCTTGGGAGCTCGGGTAGCGGCGTGTCAACGCGCTGCAGCGCTGAATGAACGACGGTGACAGTGTGCCCCCGGCGCGTCAGATGATTCGCGTACTCATACACAACTTTGAAGCCGCCAATGGGAATGCTTCCCGCATTCGGCATAACAAAAACCACTCTCATCGCGATCTTCCGCCGAATATTCTTAAAGCGCGGTTGATTGCCCGCTGTCCGAGGTAAGGAGAGATTTTCATGAGCTGCCAGAAGTCCAGGCTTGCGATGCGCTTGCCCAGGGCAAGGTTCTTATCCATTACAACTGGCAGTAACAATTCCACGTACGCTTCTCGCCACGATTCACTTAAACCGCTGCGATAGCAATAGTCTCGTTCGCGCACTAACAATTCAAGTGACCATTGCCGTAGCCGGGTCGCCATCACCTTTACGGAGTTGCCCTGATGCCATCGATAGAGCGCCACCGGCTGATCCACGTACAGGAAGGCGTGGGTTCTAGCGAGCTTCCGCCACATCTCCCAATCCTCGGAAACATTTCCAGCCGTCCAGCCGCCACTGGCTCGAATTAGCGGAGTACGTACGACATTGGACATTGCGGGCAGATAGTTGTAGCGCAATAAAGAGCGAAAGGAGCCGAACTCCTCGCCACGATAGTTAATCGCGCGACCGCCGTTCGTGCGAAAGTCAAGGTAGTTGTCGAAACCGCGCCCCGTCCCGGCTGGCTATGCAATGTTCGCCCTG
>JAJZCP010000043.1 GCA_021846065.1 Acidobacteriota bacterium | reverse complement strand
TCATTGATTTTCTTTGAGGCCAAAATTCCCATCGGCACAACGATGGCCGTCAGCAGAAGCATCAGGATGCCCAGCCCATCGACCCCAACGAAGTACTCCACGCCCAGCGCAGGAATCCATGCGCGCCGCTCCACAAACTGCATGGCACCGCTGGCGGAATCGAAATGATGCAGTAACAGCAGAACCAGCAGCAGTTCTCCCAGCGCTACGAATAGGGCCACCAAGCGCGCCAATGCCTGCCTGCGCGCAGGCACACAAGCCAGCGCCAATGCCCCAGCAACTGGCACAAAGGTGAGCAGCGTCAGCCAAGAAAATGGATTTGTCGCAGTCATCATCATCCGCGCGCCCTCCACAACAACGCGGCAGCCAACACAATCAACGCCAACGCCAGCACACGCAGATACCGCTGCACGCGGCCATTTTGCAACAACGCCAGCAGATTGCCGCCGCTGGTTACGCTTTGGCAACCAGCGTCAAAACCGGCATTCACCACACGCGCATCTGTCCATACCTCCACGCGCGCCAGCCACTGCGTGCACGCGACCACGACGCGCACCGCGCCGCTCCAAATGCAGCGATCCAGCCAATCGCTCAACGCACATACGGCTGCGTACAAACGCACCACCGTAGCGGCATACAACGCATCCACGTACAAGCCATCACTCAGCGCGGTCATGACGCGCGGCCATTGCTGCTCCAACGCATCAGGAGCATCGGCACGCTGCGCTGGTCTGCGCCCATACAGCCACCACCCCATGCCCAGGCCCACAAAAACGAGCGCGGTGGAAGCCAGCATTGTTGCCAGCAAACCCGCGTCCGCAAATGCGACCCAGTGCAACTCCGCAGGTTTCCCTTGCAGAAACGATTGCAGCCACTCCCACGCGGGCGTGCCCAGCCAGCCCAACGCAATGGCAAAGATTGCCAACACGACCAGCGGCAACGTCATCACGGCAGGGCTTTCGTGCGGCCCGGCTGCGTGATGTGTAGCGTGATGTGCGCCGTGACCCTCCGCGCGCTCATCCTTTGCGCCGCGATATGCACCCGCAAAAACATAGCAGACCTGGCGCGTCATATAGAAGGCTGTCAACAGTGCGCCCGCAGAACCAAGCCAGAACGGAATCTGCGACAAACTCCATAGATGCGCGGCGTGCAGAATCGCATCCTTGCTCCAAAAGCCAGAGAAGACCAACGGAAATCCGCAGAGCGCCAACATGCCCGCCGCATAGGCAGCAAAGGTAACCGGCATTGCCTTTCCCAGTCCACCCATGCGACGAATATCCTGCTCGCCATCGCAGCCGTGAATGACCGAGCCTGCACCTAGGAACAACAGTGCCTTAAAAAACGCGTGCGTCAGCAGATGAAAGATGCCCACCACCACGCCGCCCACGCCGAGGCCGAGCATCATGTATCCCAGTTGCGAAATTGTCGAGTACGCCAGAATGCGTTTGATGTCATTCTGCGCAACGGCAATTGCCGCCGCAAAAATTGCCGTGGCCGCACCCACCCATGTGATAACTTGCAGCGCCAGCGTGGGCGGCAGTGTAGCCGAGCCGTGCAGCAGCAGGTCGCCCGGATGCACGCTCATCAGCGGATAAACACGCGCCACTAAAAAGACGCCGGCGGCCACCATCGTGGCTGCGTGGATCAACGCGCTGACCGGCGTTGGGCCTTCCATCGCGTCTGGCAGCCAGACGTGCAGCGGCAATTGTCCCGACTTGCCCGCAGCACCACAGAAAATTAGCACCGCGATGCTGGCCGCCGCCGCAACACTCAACCGCGCCAGTGCCGCGTGTTCCATGCAGCCTGCGCCGTGATCATAAAAAAGCAGTGTGCCCGTGCGCGTTTGCAACCACACCATGCCCAGAAACAATCCCAGATCGCCGATACGCGTAACAATGAAAGCCTTCTTCGCCGCCGCCGCCGCACTGGGCTTCGCGTACCAAAAGCCAATCAATAAATAGGATGTGACGCCCACCAACTCCCAACAGACGAAGAGCAGCAATAAACTGTTGGCGATCACCACGCCGAGCATGGCTCCCGCAAAAAGCGCGAGGAAGCAGAAGAAGCGCGTGGCGTTTTCGTCCTGCTCCATGTAGCCCATGCTGTAAATGAAGACCAACAGCGAAACCACCGTCACCATCACCAGCATCAGCGCCGTCAGTGGGTCGAGCATCCAGCCTAAGCGCAGCCACGTGTCACCAATTTGCAGCCAGTTGAAGTTGGAGACTTCGAGCGTGGGCGTTCCTTGCCGCACATTCGTCCAGACATGCAAAAACGCCACGAGCGACAAGAGCAACGACGCGCCCATCGCGCCGATGGCCAGCGTTTGCGCCAGCACGCGTCTGCGTTGTCGCAGCAGCGCGATCAGGCCCGCCGCCAACATCGGCAGCGCGGGAATCAACCAGAGAATGTGCACAATCGACATCATGCAGCTTTCACAAATCCAAAAAAATAAAAATCCATTTCGAAATAGTTCGCAACCTGCGGCTTCAAAAAAATATGCGCAAATTTTCCGTACATCGTTTATCCCCGCATCGCGTTCATTTGATCCACGTCCGTCGTCCGCACGCGCCGCGCCACTGCAACCAAAATTCCCAGGCCCACGGCAGCCTCCGCCGCTGCCACTCCGATGGAGAAGAGCGCAAACAAAACGCCGGTCATCCTCGCAGGATTCGGCCCATAGCGCCAAAACGCAATCAGATTCAGGTTGGCCGCATTCAACATCAACTCCATGCCCACCAACATTAAAATCGCGCTGCGCCGCGTCAGCACGCCAGCCAAGCCGATGGAGAACAGCAGCGCGGCCAACAATAAATATCCAGTTAAAGGATTCATGCGCCCGCCTCCCCATCGCGCATCGCCAGCAAAACCGCACCGATCAGCGCTACGGTCAACAGCAATCCAGCGACCTCCAGCGGCAAAACAAACCGGTGCAGCATGGCATCGCCAATGGCGTGTACGCCTGCATCGGATGGCTGCGCTGGGATGGGCAACCGGGCCACTCCCCGCACCACCGCCCAGGCCAGCACAGCAAAAACACCGCAGGCCAACAGCGCGCCCACGGCCCAATCCATCGCTGCTGCGGGGCGCGTGCGGTGCTCCACGCCCTGCGTCAGCAAAATCACAAATGCGGCCAAAATTGCCACGGCTCCCGCGTACACAAAAATCTGAGCCAAGCCAACGAACTGCGCGCCCAACTGCAAATACACCGCGGCCAATCCGGCAAAGCCCACCACCAGCGCCAACACGCAATGGATCAAATTGCGCAGCACCATCGCAGCCAGCGCGCCCGCCACCGTAAACCCTGCGGCCACAAAAAATGAAAAACTCATGCGGCAATCCGAAGCATCGGCTTCGGCCTCCTCATTGCGTGGAGTATTGCTGCGCGCATTGTTTTGCCTGCAAACATCTTGGACAATCTCACTCCACACTCACTCCGCAAAACGATAGGTACGCCGCGCCAATCCGCCGCGCTGTTCCAGCCTGCGCCCCAGCAGCCAGTAGGCGGCCAACAATACCAGCGCACACCCCAGCCAGCGCAGCACACCCGGCGGAAGAAACTTCCACGCGCCCGCCACAAATAAATTGCATAACGTCATTGGCAGCAAAAATTCCCACGCAAAGCGCATCAGTTGATCCATGCGCAAGCGCGGCAGCGTGCCGCGAATCCAGATGAAGCCTGCGATCAGCGCCAGCAGTTTGGCGAAGAACCAAATCCACGATGGAATCCAGGTTAGAAATGCAAACGGTGCCGACCAGCCGCCGAGAAATAGCGTGATTCCCATCGCACTAATGGCGAACATGCCCAGATATTCCGCCAAAAAAAACATTGCAAATTTGAAGCCAGAGTATTCGATGTAATAGCCCGCGATGATCTCCGACTCGCCCTCAGGTAAATCGAAGGGCGAGCGATTGGACTCCGCCGTGGCCGCGATGAGGAACAGCGCAAAGCCGACCAGCCCCCACGGCGTCAGCACAAACCAATGCGGCCAGATGCCTGTGTAGCCTGCCTGACGACGCACAATCTCCACCATCGATAACGATCCTGCGGCCATTACCGCCACCACGGCGGAGAGCACCAGCGGAATCTCATAGCTAATCATCTGCGCCAACGCGCGCATTGCGCCGAGCAGCGAGTATTGGCTGCGGCTGGACCATCCAGCCATGAAGACGGCAATCTCCATCAACGACCCTGCGGCAAAAAAGTAGAGCACGCCCGCGCGCAACGGAGCTACCACCCACGTCCGGCTCACCGGCACCACGGCATAAACCAGAAACGCCGAGAGCACCATCAACACCGGCGCGCAAAAATGCACCCAGCGATCCGCCGCTGCGGGCACCACATCTTCTTTCGTCAGCGCCTTGATGCCGTCGGCCATCGGCTGCAACAATCCCCACGGCCCTGCGCGATTTGGCCCGTAGCGGTTCTGCATGCGCCCCAAGCCTTTGCGCTCCAGCAACGTCGTCACAGCAAAGAGCATGGGGAAAACCACCAGCACGGGAACAACCATCAACAGCGCGTGGCCGATTGTGCTCGCGGCCAGCGCATGTATCCAAGTAAGAAGATGCAATATGAAATTGCTCACGCCTGGCCCTCCGCGGATGCTGGGGCTGCGTTCGCAGGTGGCGTCGCGCTGGCGGCCTTGGCCTTCGCGGCCAACTTCTCGCGCTCGGCAGACAAAGCCGCATCGACGGCTGTGGCCTCCGTTGGATGAATCTGGTGGTAGTACTCATTTGACTTGGAGAGCCGCTGCTTGTTCCACAACAGATCGCCGAAGCGGTCGTGCGTGCTCAACTCAAAGTCCACATCCATTTTGATGGCGTCGAACGGGCAAACCTCAACGCAAATCTGGCAACTCATGCAGACGGAAACATCGATATTAAAAACCGCTGGATAAAACTGTGGCTTGCCGATGGCATCCGGCTTCTTGTCCTTGCTCTTCTCGATCAGGATGCACTTCGGTGGACACTCTTTCTCGCAAATCTGGCAAGCGACGCAGCGCATTCCCTGCTGCCAATCCGCGCCGTCGAAAACGAGAAACGGAAAATTTCTCGATGCCTCAATCTGCGGCAAACGTTCCTCTGGAAACTGCACCGTCGTCAGCCGTTCGCGGCGGAAGTAGCTGCCGAAAAAATTTCGGGCCGTCTCTGCCAAGCCCAGCACAATGCCTTTACCCAGCATGGTGCGCACCTCCGGCGACGATTTGCATTGCGCTTGGCCGTCCGCTCACCGGTCCACCTCGCCCATCACAATGTCGATGCTGCCGAGCGTCACCACCACATCGGCCACATTGCACCCCAGACACATCTCCTCCAGCACGGTCAGATTGATGAGGCTGGGCGGACGCACACGATACCGGTACGGATTAGCCGAGCCATCGCTGATGAGATAAAAGCCCAGTTCGCCCTTCGGCGACTCGATGCGCGCGTAAGCCTCGCCCGGCTTGGGACGAAAGCCGCGCAGCTTTGTCTTCGGATCCTGCACTGGCCCCGGCGGAATCTCTCGCAGCGCCTGACGCAAAATCTGCACCGACTCACGCATCTCCAGCAGCCGAATCCTATATCGGTCGTACACATCGCCGTGTTCGCCCAGCGGCACGCGAAAGGCAAAGCGATCGTAGATGCCGTAGCCATCCACCTTGCGCAGGTCATAATTGACGCCGCTGGCACGCAATGTCGGCCCGGTGATGCCCGCCTGCACGGCCATGTCTTTGGGCAACACGCCCACGCCCTGCGTGCGTGCCACAAGAATTTCATTGCTGGTGAGTAGCTGTTCGAACTCGTCGAGAAATTTCGGAAAGGCCTCGACCACCTGTTGCGCCTGCCGCAGCCATGCGGGTGAGGCGTCCACGCGGCAGCCGCCAAAGCGCAGATAGTTGCACATCATGCGCGCGCCGGTCAGCGCTTCAAACAGATCGAGAATATTTTCCCGCTCGCGGAAGGCATACATCAGCGGCGTGCCGCTGGCACCCATATCTTGCAGTAAAAATCCAACGAGGCAGGCGTGGTTTTGCAGGCGCGTCAGCTCGGCCACAATCACGCGCAGATATTCGGCACGCTCTGGCACTTCAATGCCCGCCAGCCGCTCCACTGCCAGCGCGTAGCCCCAGTTGTTCGTCAGGGAGCAGAGATAATCCAGCCGATCGGTATACGGCATGGAGCCAAGGTAGGTCTCCGATTCGGCGATCTTTTCATGGTTGCGATGCAAGTAGCCAAAGACCGGCTTTAACTTCACAATGCGCTCGCCGTCCAGCACCACATCCATGCGGAAGACGCCGTGCGTCGAGGGATGCTGCGGCCCCATGGAGACTTCGAGCAAATGGCTTGCGCCATCGTCAAAGCCCATCTGCGCCTGCTGCTGCTCCAACTCCACCGTGGTCATCGACGTCATCACCGTTCCGCCTCACGCTGGTGCTGCTGCACCTTTTGCAAAACGGTGTCGTGCGCCGTTGGCTCGTACTCGTAATCATCCGGCTCCACATAGTCGCGACGCATGGGATGGCCAGAAAATTCCTCCCACATCAGCAGCCGCCGCAGATCGGGATGTCCGTCAAAGTGAATGCCGAAGAGGTCAAAGATTTCGCGCTCCTGCAACTCCGCGCTGCGCCAGACGGGCGTGAGCGAAGGCAGATGCACAGCAGCCGCGCGATCCAGTGTGCGCAGACGCAGCACCAGCGGCCCGTGTTTTTTCTCCATCGAATACAGATGGTAGACCGCTTCCAAATATCCGCTGCCATCCTTCGCGGGCCAATCAATGCCGGTAACGTTCGAGCAGTAATCCAAGCGCAGCGTGGCGGCGTCGCGCAAAAATTCTGCAATGGCCACGGCGTGCTCCGCATCGATCAGCAGCGAGTGTTGCGCCGCTGGACTGGGGTTGGCGAGCATCTCCACGCGACAGCCAGGAATTGCGGCGACGAGCGCGGCGCGCACCATTTCCACGTCAATGTTTGCACTGCGCTCAGGACTCATGCGCACCTGCCGTGGAGTGGGTTGCAACTACGGGTTGTGCGGGCGCAATCTGCACCAGCGGCGGATGCCACACAGCGGGATTCTGCGGCGGCTCCAAATCATGCGCGCCAAACTGCGGCACTAGAAATTCACTCGGCGCGGCAGCGTCGGCGCAGCGTGGCTGGTTCGGGCCAGTCAGCGTCTGCGCATCAATCTTTTTTTGCAGGGTGAGCAGCGCGTCAATCAGCGCTTCGGGACGCGGCGGGCATCCGGGAATGTACACATCGACGGGAATGAAGCGATCAATGCCCTTGAGTACGTTGTAGCCCTGCTTGAATGGCCCACCAGAGATGGCGCAGGCCCCCATGGCGATCACATACTTCGGCTCTGGCATCTGGTTGTAGAGCCGTACCACTTGCGGCGCCATTTTTTTCGTCACCGTTCCGGCAACGATCATCAGATCGGCCTGGCGCGGCGAGGGCCGAAAGACCTCTGCGCCAAAACGCGCCAAATCATACCGCGCCATGGTGGAGGCGATCATCTCAATGGCGCAACAAGCCAGGCCGAAGTTCAGCGGCCATAGCGAATTTTTTCGCCCCCAGTTGTAGAGTTCCTGCAGCGTGATGGCGAAGATGCCCTGACGCTGCAACTCGGTTTTCAACTGCGCATCCACTGCTAAGATTCCCCTCAATCCCAATCGCTCCGCTGGATGCGACAACCGCTACACCCAGGTGAGCGCCCTCTTGCTACAGGCCCAGACCAAGCCTTCGACCAGCAGCAACAAAAACACCAGCATGGCCAGGCATTCTTTCACGCCCAGGCCCGCATACGACACGGCAAAAGGCAAAACAAAGATCGACTCAACATCAAAAATTAAAAATACGATCGCGTACAAAATGTAGCCGGGATGAAAGGGCATCGCGCCGCCCTTGGCCTCCAGACCACACTCGTAAATGGCGTTCTTCTCTGGCCCAGGCTTCTGCGGCGAAAACCATTTTGCCCACGCCCACGCCAACGCCAGCGGTGCAATCGCAAAGGCCCCCGCCGCAGCCAGCAACACCACCACCGGGATGTAAGATTCCGTTGCCATCGCGCCGAACTCTCTACACTATCAGATTCGCGCGGAAGGCAAATCAACACAATCCAGCCCGCGCCCCGCCTTGAGCATTGTGCCACTGCACACACAGTTTCCCCTGTGACCCAGCGCACATCGGTCAGCCGAGGCCACACAGCAAAATGGAGGCGGAGTGGAGTTCACACACATGCCTGTGCTCAAACAAAAATCTGTGATTCTCGACGGCAATGAGGCCGTCGCCTCTGTCGCCTACCGTCTTTCGGAGGTCATCACCATCTACCCCATTACGCCCGCCTCCACCATGGGCGAGTGGGCCGACCAGTGGAAGGAAGAGGGTCGCAAAAATATCTGGGGCACCGTGCCCAGCGTTGCCGAACTGCAAAGCGAAGCCGGAGCCGCCGGAGCCATGCACGGCGCGCTGCAATCGGGAGCCTTCAGCACCACCTTCACCGCCTCGCAGGGCCTGCTGCTCATGATCCCCAACCTGTACAAGATTGCAGGGGAGCTGACGGCCAACGTGGTGCACGTCAGCGCGCGCACTCTGGCCACGCACGCGCTTTCCATCTTCGGCGACCACTCCGATGTGATGGCCTGCCGTGCCACTGGCTACGCCATGCTGGCCTCCAACTCCGTGCAGGAGGCGGGCGACTTCGCGCTGATCGCGCACATCGCCACGTTGGAGGCGCGCGTTCCCTTTCTGCATTTTTTTGACGGCTTCCGCACCTCGCATGAGATCAACAAGGCTGCGGCCATCTCCGATGAATTGATTCTCGGCATGTTGGAGGAGCAGCACTTGACCGCGCACCGTGCCCGCGCTTTGACGCCCGACAAGCCCATTCTGCGCGGCACGGCGCAAAATCCCGATGTCTTCTTTCAAGCCCGCGAGGCCGCCAACCCTTTTTATCTGGCCTGCCCAGCCATTGTGCAGAGCGCGATGGATCGCTTCGCCGCGCTCACCGGTCGCGCGTATCACTTGTTCGACTACGTTGGCGCACCCGATGCAGACCGCGTGCTCATCCTGATGGGTTCCGGCGCAGGCGCGGTGGAAGAAGCACTGGAGCGACTGAATGCGCAGGGGGAAAAAAATGCAGAAAGGGA
>JAJZCP010000042.1 GCA_021846065.1 Acidobacteriota bacterium | reverse complement strand
TGGGAAAGATGAACAGCACCAGAGGAAAGATCATCTTGACTGTGGTCTTGGCCGCCTGTTCCTCGGCGCGTTGCCGCCGCTTTTCCCGCAGCGAATCCGCAAAGGTACTCAGAGCGCGGGCAATGGGCGTACCAAAGCGCTCGGTCTGGACCAGCATCCCGGTGAAGGCCACAATCTCCGGCAGGCTGGTGCGGTCCGCCATGGCGCGCCAGGCGTCCATGCGGGGCTTGCCGGCCCGCTGCTCCCGGTTGATCTGGAGAAACTCTTCGTTGATCTCCGGGTGGCTCAGGCTCAACTCAATGCCTGCCCGCACCATCGCCTGATCCAGGCCCAGTCCGGCTTCGACGCAGATCACCAGCAGATCGACTGCATCGGGAATACTGCGGCGGATGCGCTCGCGGCGGCGCTTGATGACGTGATCGAGCCAGAAGTCCGGCGCCAGGTATGCAAAAGCAGCGCTGCCGGTGACCCAGAGAAATGTGTTGGAGCCGATGAAGCTGGCAGCGAGGGCAACCGCTACCGGGCCCAGCATGCGCGCGGCAAAATATAGTTCCATCGCGCCGGGCGACCGCAGGCCCGCTGCGACAAACTTGGCCCGCAGACGCTCACTCTCCGACAGCCCGACGCGCTCCCGCAACTGCCGTGCGATGCGCAGCATTGCCTGCTGCGCATTGTGGCGCTGCTGGGTGCGGCGGGTAGCTACCCACTCCGTAGCGGTGACGGCCCGCAGCCGCCGGCTGGAGCTGTTGCCGGGATGCAGGACGGCAACGAGCAGCATGACGCTGAAGAAGACTGTGAGTGCGACGGCGGCCAGCAGTGAAATATTCATCGGGGCAGCTCCTTTACACCTGTACGTCAACAATGCGCCGGATCAGGAAGGCTCCCAGACTGATGAGTCCAAGCCCCGTATAGAGAAGTTTGCGGCCGAGCGAGCTTTCCATCAGCACACGGGAATATCCGGGATTGATGATGTTCAGCAGGACCAGCATGACGACGGGAAGTAGACTTAAAATCCATCCCGTCATGCGGCCTTGCGCCGTGCGTGTGCGGACTTCTCCCTGAATGCGGAGACGCTCCCGGATGACGCGGTTCGTACGGTCGAGGATTTCAACCAGATTGCCGCCCGTCTCCTTCTGCACCAGCATGGCAGTCACCAGGAAGTGAAGATCGTTTGAGGGAACACGGGCGGTCATCGCCAGCAGGCAATCTCTTAAGGGCAAACCGAAGTTCTGCTGCCGGAAGACATCGGCGAACTCCACAGCGACCGGGGCCGCGGCTTGCTCGGCGACGCATTCAATGGCGGAGTTGAGCGAGTGCCCGGCACGCAGGGCCCGGGCCATCAGATCAATGGCATCAGGCAGTGCTGCATCAAAAACCTTCAGCCGGCGGGCGCGCTGCTGGCGGAGCACAATCGACGGCGCACATGCAGCAGCCGTGCCAGCGGCCAGAGCAAGTGGCCAGCCGGGCCCGAAGAACTCCAGCAACACCGCGGCCGCCGCCCCGGCAAAGAGGCTATAGGCTCCAAACCGGCCGACGGTCCACTGGCTGCCAGATTCCAGCAGCAGCTTGCGAATCCGGGCGCCCAGGCCGAATTGCTCAAGCGCGCGTTCCAGCATTGGAAACGCGCCGGATGCCTCGGCCTTCAGCATGCCTTCTTCCTGCTCCCGATCGTCCGGTGTCCGGGTAGCGACCTGCGTGACGCGGCGGCGCACGGAGTCCTCTGACTTGCCGGTGCGCAGTACGGCAGCAAGCAGCGCAAAGCTCAGCAGCAGGGCCAGCACAAAGGAAAGCAGCAAAGTCATGCGCAGATGCCCTGCGTTGAATGTGGCGTGTTTTGTAGCGGGTATGGTGTGGCCATGGCGGCTAAACCTCCATCACGTGGTCGAGCAGATTCAGCGGCAGCGGAATGCCGCAGGCTTTCAGCTTTTCAGCAAATTTGGGAACGATGCCGGTTGCCATAAAGCGTCCGCGGACGCGATTGTTCGCCGCAAGACCCTGCTTTTCAAACAGGAAGATGTCCTGCATGCTGATGATTTCTCCACTGGTCCCGGTGATTTCGCTGATGTGAGTGATCCGGCGGGTGCCGTCGCTCATGCGGGACACCTGGACAATCAGGTGGACGGCGGCTGCAATCTGCTGCCGGATGGCTTTTTCGGGCAATGCAATGTTGCCCATCATCGCCATCGTTTCAATACGCGAAATGGCCTCGCGCGGGTTGTTGGCGTGGATCGTGGTCAACGAGCCGTCGTGGCCGGTATTCATAGCCTGTAGCATGTCGAGTGCTTCCTCACTGCGCACCTCACCCAGCACGATGCGGTCGGGCCGCATTCGAAGCGCGTTGATGACGAGCTCCCGCTGGCGGACGGCGCCCCGCCCTTCGACGTTTGGTGGGCGGCACTCCAGGCGCACAACATGCTCCTGCTTGAGCTGCAGTTCGGCCGAATCCTCAATGGTGACGATGCGTTCACCCGTCGAGATAAAGCTGGAGAGCACATTGAGGAGCGTGGTTTTACCCGCGCCGGTTCCTCCGGAGACGACGATGTTCATGCGGGCCCGCACAGCACTTTTCAACACCTCCAGCATCTGCGGTGTCAGCGCACGGTTGCGCAACAGATCGGCCGGCCCCAGCGGTACGGAGCCGAAGCGGCGGATGGAAAGGATCGGCCCATCGACAGCAAGCGGTGGAATGATGATGTTGACGCGCGAGCCATCCTTAAGCCGCGCATCCACCATAGGAGAGGACTCATCGATACGGCGGCCGACGGCTGAGACGATCTTGTCGATGATGTGCATCAGGTGCGCGTTGTCTTTGAAGACGACGGAGGTCTTCTCCAGCATGCCGCGGCGTTCGACGTAGACGGTATCGGCCGTGTTGACGAGGATGTCGCTCACTGTGGAGTCCTGCAGCAGCGGCTCAAGCGGCCCCAGGCCGAACACTTCGTCGAGAACCTCGCGCGCCAGCCGGTCGCGCTCGGCAGCGCTCAAAGGCAGCGGATGGCCGCCGATCAGCTGCAGAATCAGAGCGAGAACCTGCTGCTGGGCAGTGCGGTTTTCGCGCAGCGAAGCCAGCCGCTCGAGATCCATGCGACGGATCAGTTCCTGATGGACTGCGGATTTAATCTCCTGCTGCGCCTTCAGCGGGACCGGCGATCCTGCGGTGCGTTCAGCATCAACTGCGGCGGCTGTACCCATGGTGCCGCTCCTTTCTGCAGCGTATCGCTGCGGTACATCGGGCTACTTCCAGAACGCGAGGCTTTTTCGGCGCGCGCCGGTTTTCTCCGTGCCGGCCGGCGCTTGCGCGATGCTGTTCGCCCACTTTGCAATCTGCGTGGTGAAGGCGGAGCGGCGCTGGGGCGAAATGGGCTCTCCGGCATTCACGGCGCGCATCAGCTCCATATAGTTGTTGGGGATGGTGATGGTGACGGGGAAGCGGACGGCGCTCTCCACCTGTTCGGGAGTTACAGCGTCCTGTGACGAAGCGCGATTGAGCGCAATGCGGACCTTGGACGCCGCTGTATTTTCCAGTCCGAAGTTTTCGACATGCCGGGAAAGGTCCCGCAGCGATGCGACATCCGGCGTGGCGACAAGAATCACCTGTGAGGAGGCATCGACAGTCACGGGCGTGTCATCGTGGTAATCGAGCGAGGAGTCAAGAAGTACGTAGTCATATTCACCGCGGAGAAAGTCGAGAACATGCTCCATCTCTCCCGCGCCCGGTACGTAGCGTTGTGCACAGGTGTCTGGCGAGGCCAGAACGTCCAGTCCGCAGGGATGCCGCGTGAGGAAGCCCTGCAGCAGCTCCCGGTCCAGCCGCCCGGCGTTGCGCAGCAGTTCATCGAAGTAGTAAGGATTTTCCTTGATACCGAGGTACAGGCAGGTGTGCCCAAGCTGATGATGATGATCAATCAGCAGCACCTTTTTACGATGGACACGGGCAAGAAACGTCGCCAGATATACGCTGAGAGTCGTCGCGCCGGCGCCACCTTTGACACTGAAAAACGACAGAATCTCGCCGATGCTGGGCGCGGTGAGCAGCGTCGGCGTCATGCGGTGCTGAATGCGCAACGCAGCATCGGCAAATTCCAGCGGATCGAGCGGATGCGTGAAGAACTCCGAGCAGCCGGCCCGCATGGCTTCCAGCACCACCCCGGATTCTGTACGGCTGGAGATGGCGGCCAGCGCAAGGCGGCCCGGCATGGCCTGCCGCAGCACCTCAGTGCACTCTGCCGCTAAAACCGTATCGGTGTCGAAGTCGATCACGCACAGGGCGGCAGTCGCATCCCGGATAGCGCCGGGAAGCGGCGGCCGTTTGCCGCGTGCCAGATAGTTAGGAAAGTCGGCTGCAAACTCGGCATGTTCCACACATGCACAGGCGTCGCGAACCGCCGAGACGGCTTCGGCCGACAGGCCGACGGTGAAAACAGGAAATGTCGCAGACATATTTTCGCTGGTCATGGCATCCTCGCGCAGTGTGCGCTTCTCAGTGTTTTACGGGCGTGGCCGCTGGTGTCAGAGAGCGGTCGAAGGCGCCTTCCGTCATATTTGGCAGCGCCATCTTCGGCAACCCCGGCGCAGGCTGTGGCTTGAGCGGATCAACGATGGTCGCGGTCACAATCACGACCAGTTCTTCCACCGAGTGAGTATTGTTTTTGGAACGAAACAGGCGCCCGAGCACGGGCAGATTGCCGATGCCGGGAATTTGACTCAAAAGGACGGTGGTGCGATGGTCGAGCAGACCGGAGATGCTGAAGCTCTGCCCGTCGCGGAGCTCCACCTCCGTCTCCGCACGGCGCGTGGAGATGGCAGGAATGGTATAGCCGGAGAGCGTGACGGCATTGGTGTAGTCCAGCGCACTCACCTCAGGTGCAACCTTCAGCCGGATGGTGCCGTCGGGATTCACGCTGGGGGTAAAGCGCAGCTTGACGCCATAGGGCTGAAACATGATAGTGACGGAGGCGAAGTTGCCGGCTCCCCCCTGAATGACCGGATAGGGAAATTCGCCGCCCGAGAGAAAGGAAGCCTCATGGCCGCTGATTGACGTGATCGTCGGCTCGGCAAGAATCTGCAATACGTTGTGCGCTTCAAGATCGGCGATCGTTGCGCCAAGGTTGAGGCTGGAGTTGTAGAAGAAAAGGTTCAGCGGACTGCTGACCGCCAGCGACGTTCCCGAACTGGCTCCCGGCAGCATGCCCACGCTGCTGAACTGCTGGGTGGAGACCGAAGATGTGTTTTTTCCCCCGCTGAAAAAGTTGAAGCCAAACTGCGCCAGCCGCGTGCGATCCACCTCCACAATGCGGACCTTCAGGCGCACCTGGCGCGGATGCGTATAGGCCACGCGCAGGGAATTTACGACCTTTCCGGAATAGAGGGCAGCAATTTCGGCAGCCTGCTTTGCATCTTCGGGCGAGGCGACGGTCCCTTCCAGCTCAACCCGGCTCGCCTGGGCGCGCACCGCAATGGCGTCGCCAGGAAGCGCCTGCTGTAACGCCCGCGCGATGGGAGTCACATCCAGGTCGCACTGCACGGTGTAGAGCAGTCCGTTGCCACCGCCGTCCCAAAGGGCGACCGTGGCTGTACCTGGCGTTTTGCCGGTCAACATCACCTGCGTAGGCGTTGCAACATAGGAGCTCAGCGTCGCCGGATCGCTGATATAGACCCGGCGCAGCCGCCCGGTGGTATGCAGCACCAGCGAATGACCGACCGTAAGTTGCAGGTTGCCGGCGGGAGACTCGGCGCTCGCCAGCGTGACGGCGGGAGTGTAGGGAATGCGCGCAGCCGTGCTTCGGTTGCGGGTGCCTGCGGCTGCCGCGTAGAGTGGGCTGCTCGCCGCGAGAAATAAGGCCCAGAGGTGACTGCTGGAGAAATTTCGCATATGAGTCTTTCAAACCTCCGGGTCAGGGCAGCCGGCTGCCGTCCGACCGGCGAAAACGCGCGGTCGAGTGTGTCGTTCCTAAAACCGTCTCCACCACGTAGGGGCTGGCGCCACGCTCGCGCGAATGCGGTGCGCCTGCGGGCCCACCTGCCATCGGAATCAGGTTGGAGAGTTCGACCGGCGCCCCGCTGACCTTGCTGGTATCGCTGCTGTTGCGCAGAACAAAGTGGATCGTGCCCTGGGTGCTGGCCAACACCACGCGCTCGGCATCCGTCGGGGTCATCAGAAGCGTGACGACATTGACGGTGTTCGGTTTGCCGTCAGGATTCGGTTCCACCTGGTGGCCGGCGGCGAGAACTTCGGCGTCTTCAAGCACTGTTGCTGTGCTGGGTTCCGTGGACTGGCCGGTCCGGCAGGTGACCAGGACATCGACATGTGAACCGGGAAAGAGAAATCCCGCGACGCCGACGACCTCGTCGGACCGCAGGGCGACGGCGCGCATGCCATCGGGAATTTTGATGGTAAGGCCCATGCCGGGAATGGCCAGATCGCGCGCCAGGATCGGCTCGCCCGGCTGCAGCGGGTACAGGACGGCGCGTCCGGCGAGCTGTTTCGGGCTGGTGAAGGCGCCCGCAATCGGCAGGGAAGCAGGCCAGCGGACAGTTTTGAGGGTCTCTGGGCGCAGCGCTTCGCCCGCTTGCAGCGGGGTAGCTGCTGCCACGTAGTCCACCATGCGAACGGCCCCGGCGCCATGATGGCGTGCGGACCGGCTGAGCAGAAAGGTGCACCCTCCTGAGATGAGGAGAGCGAGCAGGAAGGCGAGAGCGAGCCGGCGTCCAGTCATGGGTCAGGCCATCCTTGCCAGAATGACGACGGACCAGCATCCGGCGGCGATGGGGACGGCATACGGTAAACGCAGCGCCTTCGGCGTGTGCAGATTCAGGTCAGGATGCGGCGCCAGGCCGAACGTGCCGTGATGGCCCACCAGAACCGCGACGTTGCGCAGGGTGCTGCCCAGGCGCCCGCGCACCACGGCGAGCGCAAGGGCAAAGATGCCTCCGCACAAAGCCGTCGCCAGCAGCAGTTGCACGGAAGCCGCGGGGCCGGCCATGGCGCAGACTGCGGCCATCAGCTTGACGTCCCCGCCGCCCATGCCACCGGCGATAAAAAACACCAGAAAGACCGCTCCGGCTGCCAGTCCCGCCAGCAGCGTCATCCCCATGCCGTGTAAACCCCCGGCCGCCAGATGCAACAACAGCGCGGCAAGAAATACGGGAACGGTGAACCGGTTGGGGATCCGGCGGGTGCGTAAGTCCATGACAGCGGCGGCGGTGGCGACAACCGCTGCTGTCAGCAGAAAGTCCGCCGGCTGCAGCGCGGACAGCGTGTTGAAGATTCGGGGGAGAATCATCATGAGAGTCGTATCCGCGGTCCCAGGATTGTGTTACCAGCGATACTTGCTTCATCGTCGGGAGCGTGGATTGGCTATAGAAGTTTTGCGGGATTCGCCGGGCATGTGCGGCTGAGGAGATGCCAAGGAAGAGGGGCGCACCGGAAAAGATCCGGTACGCCCCCGGTGCTGCAGAGAGAGGCAGAGAAGTTATGCAGCGTTCAGATTGCTGGTGACGGTTGTAAAGACGGATGAGATGGCATTACCCAGTGTGCGCATTCCGGCGATAGCGCCGGTTGCCAGCAGGGCTGCGATCAGCGCGTACTCGATCAGGTCTTGTCCGGATTCATCCTGTGCCAGTCGCGATGCGAGTTCTTTCCATTGCGTCATAATTCGTTCTCCTCGTTGAAAGTCCGGCCGGCTGCTGTCCTGACGAAGCGCTGAGTGACTGGCGCCGCCGTGGTGTTTCCTTCATGTTTCGGACGGTGGCGGCCTGAGCATCAGAAAAAGTTCCCTCATTGGGCGGTACGGAAGTAATGTCCGGGGTTCGGCTACGTCCGGAAGAGTGCCCGTCCGGGGATGGCGCCGGGGGAAGCCGGACGGTTTCGGCGCGGGGCCGGACCGGACATATCGCGTGGTAAAATCGTGCTTTGCGGGATGTTGGCGGAAATTGGCCTGCCTCGCATGAACCAATCAGCGCAAGCGGGAGACCCTCATGTCCGGCCATTCCAAGTGGGCCACAATCAAGCACAAAAAAGGGGCCGCTGACGCCAAGCGCGGCAAGACGTTCACCCGGCTCATCAAGGAAATTACAATGGCTGCGAAGGGTGGCGGTGACCCGGACGGTAATCCCCGGCTGCGGACAGCGATTGTGGCTGCCAAAGCGGAGAACATGCCCGCGGAAAACATCAAGCGCGCCATCCAGCGCGGCACCGGCGAGCTTGAGGGCGCGAACTACGAGGAGATTACCTTCGAGGGCTATGGCCCAGGTGGCGTGGCCGTTATCGTAGAGGCGACAACCGACAACCGGAACCGGACGGTCAGCGAAATCCGCCATGCGTTTTCCAAAAATGGCGGCAATCTTGGGGAGTCGAACTCCGTCTCATGGATGTTTCACAAGAAAGGCCTCATTGCAGTAGCAAAGGCTGCGGCGCCGGAAGAGCAGTTGATGGATCTGGTGCTGGAAGCTGGCGGTGATGATCTTCGCGACGAAGGCGATGCCTGGGAAATCGTCACCGACCCGGCGGCCTTTGATGCAGTTGTGCAGGCGATTCGCGGCGCCAAGATCGAGACGCAGGTGGCGGAAGTGACGATGCTGGCCGACACCTACACGCATCTTGAAGGAGCTCCGGCGGCGCAGATGGTGCGGCTGCTGGAAGCGCTGGAAGACCAGGATGACGTGCAGAACGTCTACTCAAACTTCGACATGGATGCCAACCAGCTCGAAGAAGTCGCTGGCTAAGGTCGACCCAACAGGGTTAATGCTGGAGTTCCGTTGACCAATCGGTTGTATGTCTCTGCCCTCTCTTTGCTTTGCCTGATTCTTCCGGCTGTTAAACCGGCGATGGCCCAAGCCAGTCCTTCACCCGCATCGTCGAGTCAACCGACGGCTTCGATGACCGATTCCTATGTCCATCCATTAATGGAGCGATTGCCGTGGGAGTACGGCCTGTTTCTCGATGGTGGATTCGGCACCAGCGGCGAGACCTCTGATCATTTTCTGAACGCCGGTCTCCGCATTGGAAAGGTTTTGACTGACCCGCACGGCCCAGGCTACATCCACGGCCAGTTTGAATATGCCGTAGAGCTGATTCCGTATTGGCAGTCATTTACCCCGAAGCAGACCTATTATCTGGCCGGTAAACCGGTCACCACCGGCGGCACCTACAGCGGGCTGAGCCTGACGCCGAGCCCGAACTGCG
>JAJZCP010000041.1 GCA_021846065.1 Acidobacteriota bacterium | reverse complement strand
GGATGGCGCTTTGCGTTATGAGAAGAACTTCGAAACGAACTGCGAAGACCAGACATGCGCATCTCTCCCTCAGACCATCATCTCGTCGCCGGATTCCATCTTCAGGATGACCTTGCCTTCTGCCTCCAGGCGGCGGGCAAGGTTCAAAATCTCCTGCTGCGCGGCGGCAACCTCGCGCGAACGCACCGGACCGAGCACCTCCATATCTTCCTTGAGCATCTCGACGGCGCGTGAACTCATCGCTTTGAACATCTGCGCGCGCAGCTCCTCGTTAGCGCCGCGCAACGCCAGTGCAAGCTGCTTTTTGTCCACGCCGGAGACGATCTCGCGAATACTGGTGGGCGGCACGGTGACCAGATCCTCAAACGTGAACATCAGGTTGCGGATGCCCAGCGCAAGCTCCGGATTGCTTTCTTCAAGCACCTCCAGAATGCGCTTGGCCTCCTCGGCATTCTGGCGGTTGAGAAGGTCGGCCACCGCCTTGAAGCCGGAGTAACTCTTCCGCTTGTTGTCGCCGACATTCTCCAGGCGACGATGAAGAATCTGCGCAACCTTCTGCGCCATCTCGGGCGAGAACTGCCGCATCTCCGCCAGACGGCGCACCGAGACTACCTTGCGCTCTTCACTCAGATTGTCCAGCACCATCGAGGCGCGACGCGGGTCAAGATGAGCCAGCACCAGCGCAATCGTCTGCGGATGTTCAGCCTCCAGCAACTTGCCCAGTTGCAGCGGATCTGTCTTCTGCAGCTTGGCCAGATTGCCCTGGCTCTCCTCCTGCGCACGTCGCACCAGTTCCATCAGATCCTCGGCGCGCTGCTTGCCAAATGCGTCCTGCAGCAGACGCGAGGCGTAATCAAGACCGCCGTGCATCATCACCTGCTGGGTCTCCAGCATCTCCCAGAACTCCCGAACAATCTCGGCAGAAAGCTCGGGCGGAATGGCACGCAGATCGGCCAGCTCTTCCGTAATGCGCTGCACGTCGGACTCCGGCAGTGTGCGCAGAATCTCACGAGCCAGGTCCTCGCCAAGCGCAACCATGAGAATTGCCGCTTTGCGCGCTCCGCTGATCGACGCCGCCATTCTGCGTTGTGCCGTATTCTCTGTCGCCTGCTCCGCCACGTTGCCTCACCCGATCTGAAAAAATTCTGCCTGAATCAAATCTTTGCCTGAAAAAACTCCCGTCTGAGAAATACGCCGACTTTTGTACTCACGCCTTTCTCAGGCCCTTGCAGCGCTCATTCGGAGTGAATCCAGCTTTGCAACAGCCGCGAACTTTGAGCCGGATTCTGCTTGAGTTGCTCGGCAACCTGATCGAAGACCTTCTGTGAACGCAACCGCTCCAGATCCGCTTCGGTCGGGACTCCGGGCGACAGCACTGGATCCGCGACTCCGGCCAGCGCTGCCTGCTGCGCGGTGGTTTTTTCTGTTGTCTTTGGCTTCTGAAGCGCAGGACGAATCCCGAGCAGGATCAGCAAGGCCAGACCCACCAGCAGCGTGCCGTACTTGAGCAGCAATGGCGACTGCTCGGCGAGGCGCAGCATGCGCTCCGGCGTGGAGATCGCTGGTACGCTCTGATTATCCTCAAAGGGCAGGTTCTCGACCGTAACCAGATCGCCGCGCGTTCCGTCGAAACCCACAGCAGCCTGTGCCAAAGCGGTCAGGTTCTGCATCTCGGCGGCATTGAGATGCTGCCAGACGGCAGGCGATTTGCCGCTGGCTGGATGCACCAGGCGGTCGTTGACAAGAATCGCCGCCGTCACCCGGCGCAGATGGCCAGGCTGCTCCAGCGTGTGCAAGACCTTGTGCGAAGCCGCATAGGTGCCGCTCTCCGTCTTCGCCGTCTGCGGCGGTGTCTCTTGCGGAGGATAGACAGGCTTGGCCTGGGAGTTGGGAGCATTCGAGGCCGTTCCGGGAACCCCGGCCGCTACCGGCTGCGAACCGGCACTCTGCTCGGTGCGCTGCATGGA
The DNA here is from genome assembly GCA_021846065.1 of Acidobacteriota bacterium. The sequence goes on along the minus strand of JAJZCP010000041.1, from coordinate 7,384 downwards.
GAGCGCAACGGTCTGGTTGGGATCGTAGGTGTCGTCGGTCTCTTCAGTCGTCTTCGGGTTGTAATCGACGGTCACCGAGGCGCGCACGTTGCCGGCGCCGACGACCGGCTCCAGAGTGTCCATCAGCTTGGCCTCCAGCGCCTCTTCGGTGCCCAGACGCATCTGCTCGCCAGTCTTCGGACCCAACGGCAGATGACCGCTGGCATCGACCAGCACCACCTGAGCGGGCGCGAGACCATCGACGGCCGAGGCGACAAGATTGCGGATCGAGTCGTCCTCGCCGTCGGCCAGATGACCGTGGCGCAGCGTGAGAACGACCGAAGCCTTGGCCGGACGGTCCTGGTCGCGGAAGAGCGAATCGTGAGGCAGAACCAGATGGACGCGTGCCGCCTGAACGTCGCTGAGCGTGGCAATGGTGTGCTCCAGCTCACCCTCCAGTGCACGCTGATAGTTGACCCGCTCGTCGAACTCAGAGCCGACCCAGTTGGGCTTGTCGAAAAGCTCAAAGCCCATGCGCCCGCTGTGCGGTCCGCCTTTGGAGGCTGTGGCCAGACGAGCCTTGTCGAGATCCGCCGCAGGCACACGGATGGTGGATCCGGTGGCGGCAAGATCGAAGGGAATCTGCGCCTGAGTGAGCACCTGCGCCATGCTGCGCGCATCGTCCGGGTCCATGCCGGCGTAGAGCACGCGCCAGTCGGTGCGCGTGGCGAACCAGCCCATCAAAATCAGCACGGCGACCGCCAGCGTAGTCCCGATGAGCAGACGTGTGCGCTGATGCGGCGGCAATTGATCCCAGCGCGCGGAGGCCTGACTCCAGCCAAATTGAGCACGTGCCAGTACGCTGCCATCAGCGGCAGATTCGCCGGTAGGCGCGGCCCCGGAACCGCCTGGAAGAGGTATGGCTCCTGCGGCACCTGGACTGCGATCGATCTGTGTTCCTGCGGCCATCTTCGCCTGCGCATTCCTTCATGGTTGGTTCAGAGTCGTCGGTTGCTGCGATTGCTGTCTTTCGTTGTCGGCAGCAGTGTGTTGGGACGCCGTCAGAACTGCATGCTCATCACCTGCTGATAGGCCGAGAGCGCTTTGTCGCGCACGGCGACCGCCATATCAAAGCCCATCTCGGCTTTTTCCGTGGCGATCATCGCCTCATGCACATCGACGCCTTTGCCGGAGAGCAGGCCCTCGATCGAAGTCTGTGCGGCGCGCTCCAACTGGTTGACCTGCGTAACGGACTGGACGAGAAGATCAGAGAACGGAGCAGACGTGGAAGCAATGCCCGACATCGCGATCTCTGACGACACGCCGGTTGCCGGGGAAATTGCGCCCGCTGACGCCGTAGCGCTGCTGGCAGCCGAGGCCAATGCGTCGCCGAACGTAGTTCCGAATGAGGCTCCATACGAAGTGACAGATTGCGACGCGCCGGAGGTGAGCGCGCCGCCAAAGGGGCTGAGCGGAGTTGTGCTGCTGAAGACGTCTTGCGCCGACTGCGCGGCAGGGATGAGGGGAAGCATCGGATTCAATCTCCTTCAACGAGAGACAACGAGAGGTGGACGGCAACTAAATGGCGACGAGGGATGGACGACATGCGACCGTCGATTACTTGGCCAGCTCGAGCGAAGAGCTGATCATGGATTTCTCCGCCTGCACGGCCGAGACATTGAGACCGTAGGAGCGGGTCGCGCCCATCAGGTCCACCATCTCCGTAAGCGGGTTGATATCCGGGTAGGAGACGTAGCCCTGCGCGTCCGCATCAGGATGGCCGGGATCGTAGCGCTTGAGCGCCGGAGCGGTGTCCTGGACGACGGCCGCGACCTGAACACCGGGCGCAACGAGCGAGGCTCCAGGCAACGGCAGAATCACCGTCGGCGAAGCGGCCGAGGCCTGAAGCGCGGACAACTGCGTTGCCGGATCGAGCTGCGTATTGAGCGCGCCGGCGAAGCTCTGCTGCGAGCGGGCGGCGAAGACGACATGCTGGCGATGATAGGGCGTGCCGTCGGCGGTGCGCGTGGTCTCGGCGTTGGCCATGTTGGCGGCCACCACTTCGGCGCGCATGCGCTCGGCCTGCAACGCGGAACCGGAGGTGTCCATCATTCCAAAAAGATTCATCGCATTCTCCTCGGTATTCCAAAAAGATTCATTGGATTCTCCTCGACGTTGCGGTTACACTCCCTGAAGATGCAGGGACGGAAGTCTCCGGGACGGCGGAACAGCAGCCTGCGCTGCGCGACGGACGGCATCCCGCCTACTTGGCATGGATGGCGTTGAAGACGCGCGTATACTCGCGGCGCAGTAGCGCAACGCCGGTCTTGAAGCGCAACTGCGCCTCGGCCATCTGCATCGACTCACGATCCATCGAGACGTCGTTGCCGTCGGGGCGCACAACCAGTCCGCCCTGCGGACGTATCTTTGGCTGGACCGGATCCTGGCCGCCGTCGCTCAACGCCTGCTGCATGGCGGCGTCGAAGTCCATGCCCACGGTGCGGTAGCCGGGCGTGTCGATGTTGGCCATGTTGGCGGCGGTGATCTGGATCTGACGCGTGCTCAAATCCAGGTAGCGAGCCAGCTCATTGCTGAGCGTAGTTTCCAGTTGCATGGGAACTCTCCTTGCGTGTGAATCGTGCAATTTTGCGGCCAAACAGCGGGAGAAGACGCAGAGAATTCTAAGAATCCAACAAACGCAGCCAGCTCCCCGGAGTGCCTCTCAAAGCCGTGTTGCCACAGAATCAGCGTCCGCTTCATCCCCGAACTCAATCTCCGTGGAGCGTATCCAGGGAGAATCGGCGGCAAGAATCGCAGCTCGCTCCAGCACATGCTCCAGTTCGCGGACATTGCCCGGCCAGGAGTGGGTCATCAGGCGCTCCATCGCCTCCGGATCGAGCCGCTTGACCGGCATGCGCTCACCCAGCCGCTCCAGCACATGTTCAACCAGCAAAGGCAGGTCCTGCCGGTGCGCGGCCAGCGCGGGCGTGCGAATGAGAAAGACCGCCAGGCGATGATAGAGATCTGCGCGAAAGCGCCCGGCGCGCGCGTCCGAGGCCAGATGCTGATGGGTCGCGGCGAGAATGCGCACATCGACGCGAACGGTCGAGTTTTCCCCGACGCGCTGCAACTCGCCGCACTCCAGGAAGCGCAGCAGTTTGGCCTGGAGAGCCAGCGGCATCTCACCAATCTCGTCGAGAAAGAGTGTTCCTCCATCGGCGGACTCAATCCGTCCCGTGCGACCCTGTACGGCTCCGGTGAAAGCTCCTCGGGTGTGACCGAAGAGTTCGGCCTCCAGCAGCGCCTCTGGAATGGCAGCGCAGTTGATGGCGACAAAAGGTCGGGATGCGCGATCGGAGAGCCGATGCAAGGACTCGGCAACGCGCTCCTTGCCGGTGCCGGTGGGGCCTTCAATCAGCACCGATGTACGATGACCGGCAACCAGGCGCACGCGTCGGCTGACCTCAAGCATCACCGGAGCGCGACCGATGAGGCCAGGCAACGGCTCAACCTCAGTCGAAGCGCCTGCGCTCCGCAGCGAGATGCTTTCACAGGAAGTCTCCGGTCCGGGACGGAACCGGGCCGAGTCAACCAACGACGAAACAGCGTCGGGCAGAGATGCCCGTGTCGTCTCTGGATCGCCGTCGAGTACAGGCGCGGCATTCCAGGCGGCGGTGTCCGACGGCGCACTGCGGCGCAGGGCAAAGAGCAACTCCTGATGATAGCTGCATCGCGGCGCACCCTTCACCTGCGCTCCATCCGTGAGCAGCATGTCGGCACGAGGATGCTGGCGGCGAAACTCTTCCAGAAATTCGTTCAGTTCGAGATCCGGCAGCCAGGAGTCCACGAGAACCGCTTCGATCGTCGTCTCGGCGGACTGAGTCCAGGCCGCAGCCCCACAATCGGCCTCCAGCACTCGCCAGCGCAGTTCGGCAAGTGCGACGGCGAGCTGACGCCGCTGGCCAAGATCGGGCGTGACGATCAGTACGGTGCGTGTGCGCAGGCTGCGCGGAAGCGCCACGCTGGGAATGGGCTGCGAAGACGGTCGAGAGGGCGAAGAGGGAAAGGGCTGGGACGACATGAGCAGGCTCCAAAACGAAAAGTGTCGAGAAGAAATTGCCACGGAAGCGATCCATGGCGCATCACAGAGGTTGAGGAAAAAGCGCGTCAATAAAGTGAATCAGCGGAGAAGCCACCGCAAGCAAATACTCGAAAAAATCTCGTGATTTCACCCATGGGAAAAGCAATCGCCGAAGCTGGCCGGTCGCAATCCGGCAGTGCGCTGCCATTGCATCCACATGAGGCCAGCACAGAGCCAACCATCGCATGCCCGACCGGAACGCCGCTGCTCTGCTGTCAGCCCAGCGGCGGCAGCGCCGGTATGGCTGCAATCGCTGCTGCATGCCCAGGCACCGGAAGCCGCAATTCGGTCTCCGATGGAACCAGATAGCCACGCCCCCGCACCGTACGCACCAGGAAGCCGGGCGGCGGATCCTTGAGCTTGCGACGCAGGTAGTTGATGTACACATCGACGATGTTCGTAGTCTGAGCCGGCTCCATATTCCAGACCGCATCCAGAAGCTCGACGCGGGAGATGCACTCGCCACGGCGCAGCATGAGGTACTCAAGTAACGCGAACTCTTTGTTGGTGAGCGCAATGGGCGCGCCGGCACGTCGCGCGGTGTGTTCCATGCGATCCAGTTCCAGGTCGGCGACGCGCAGCATCAGGCGGGCCTCGCGTTTGCGACGCAGCAGAGCGCGGCAGCGTGCGCGCAGCTCATGCAGGCTGAACGGCTTGACCATGAAGTCATCGGCTCCGAGATCAAGGCAGCGGATGCGCGTCTCCACCTCCTGGCGTGCGGTCAGCACAAGCACGGGCAGATCGGCATCGACGGCGCGCATCTCGGCAAGGGCCTGTTCGCCGTCCTTGCGCGGCAGGTTCAGATCAAGGATGGTCAGGTCGGGCGCGTCCTGCTGATAGGCAAGGACGGCTTCGACGCCGTCGGCGGCGCAGCGGACACGGTGGCCATCGGCTTCCAGACCGCGGGTGAGGAACTGCGCCAGCGCGCGGTCATCCTCGGCAACAAGCAATTTCATGGGTCAGTCCCTCCGCGGAATGAATGGCTGGCAGTTGCCGACACCAGGATTCCGCTGATCACGTCTCTACCTTCCGGCTTCTCATGAGGATTCTCAAGAAAAAATCATTTGACTCATGTGAATGGCTTCCGTGATTGGGAGCGCGTGAGTGGAATTTCCCAAATCACATGAAAGAGCCTGAGAAGCAGGTGAAGGGAAAGATGCCCAGGAAAAGTTGCAAAGGAATTTCCTGTACGGATTCGCCTTTTTTTCGCTATAATGCGCGCATGGCCATTACACGCAGACAAAAAGAAGTTGTCGATTTTCTGGAAGCGTTTGTCGAAGAAAACGGGTACTCGCCGTCGTTTGAAGAGATTGCGGCGGGGCTGGGGCTGCGTTCTGTGGCCACGGTGCACAAGCACATCACCAACCTGGAAAAGAAAGGATTGCTTGACCGGGAGCGCAACCGCAGCCGTTCGATCGATCTGGTGCCGGAGGGAGCGCGCGTGCGCAGCGGGCAGCAGGTGCCGCTGCTGGGTCGCATTGCTGCTGGTTTTCCGGTGGAAGCGGTGCAGGCGGCGGAGACGATTTCGCTGCAGGATGTGGTGGGCAACCGTGACGTTTTTGCGCTCGAGGTCCGGGGCGACTCTATGCGCGATGAGCATATTTTGAACGGAGATTATGTGCTGGTGGAGCGCACTCGAACGGCGCGGCAGGGCGAGATTGTGGTGGCGCTGGTGCGTGGTGCAGAGACAACACTGAAGCGTTTTTTTTTCGAGGGTAACTCAGTCCGGCTGCAACCGGCGAATGTGGAGATGGCTCCGATTGTGGTGCCCGCAGCACATGTGGCGATTCAAGGACGCGTGCTCGGCGTTCTGCGACGATATCGCTGACCATGGCTCCTTGAGACTGGATTGAAGAGTAGTCTGAAGAACAACCAGAAAACGGCCCGTCCGATTCAGGCAGGCCGCTGATTTTTTTGAGACTTCACGTCCGGACGCGCGTGCAATCGCTGCTCAGGCGAGCAGGCGGTTGACTTTCTCCTCGATGACCTCGCGCGGCACGTAGCCGACGATCTGATCGGCAACCTTGCCGCCCTTGAAGAAGAGCAGCGCGGGAATGCCGCGGATGCCGTAACGACCAGGCGTGGCACCGTTCTGATCGACGTTGACCTTGGCCACTTTGAGGCGCCCGGCGTAGGATTCGGCGACCTGATCGACAATGGGGCCGATCATTTTGCAGGGGCCACACCAGACGGCCCAGAAATCGACCAGAACCGGCTGCTCGGATTGAAGAACTTCGCTGTCAAAAGAAGCATCGCTGACTTCCAGAACTGCTGTGCCTGCCATAACTCTCCTTCGTGCGGAAACACTTGAATTCAGTGTAAATGCTGCGCACGGGGATTTGATGCGCGAAGAAACAGCAAAGTCGCACGCATGGTCAGAGGCGGGCAAGGAGTGGGCAAGAAAAAGCGCCTGGACCTTGAACGGTCACAGGCGCTTAGAGCAGCCCTCCCCCAGAACTGCCCACGCGGTCAACTGTAGGTTGTTTTGAAGTGAATGGCAAGAAATCTTAGGTAATAGCAATCAGTAACCATGTATTTACTTTAAAGTAATAAAGTAACCACCCAGTGCAACAGAATCAGCAAGCCGGGATCGGCTTTCGAAGCTCAGACAATGGGCCAGAACTGGTCGGCGCCAAAGGTTGCAAAACGTGCGAAGAGAATCTCGACGTCGCGGTCAGGCTGCCAACCGAAGGGTTGAATGGAGCGGGCGATGGCCGCGAGAGCGGGTGCCTGATCGGTTTGGGTGATGAGCAGGACGGAGGGTCCGGCTCCGCTGAGCGTGACGGAGTGGATGCCGTGCTGGCCGACGAGCGGGAGCAGCGGATCCAGCAGCGGGCAGATGGCGCTGCGATACGTCTGGTGGAGGTGATCGGTTGTGGCGGCGGCCAGAAGATCAGCGCGGCCGGAGGCGAATGCAGGAGCCAGCAGCGCCGTTGCCTGAAGGTTGGCGACAACATCAGTGCGTGACCAGGCATCCGGCAGCACGGAGCGAGCGTGGCTGGTGGCCAGCGGATGCGCGGGAAGCGCGAGAATGGCGCGCCAGGCATCGGGCGGCGGGATAGAGACCAGAGGCAAGGTGTGCGCGGGATCATCGGATGAACGGGCCGCGATGGCCAGGCCACCATACCAACATGCGGCGACGTTATCGGGATGACCTTCGAGGGCGGCGGCTTCGGCGAGAACGCGCGCACTGGACCAACCCAGTGCGCCGAAGTGAGCGGCAAGGGCGACGGCGGCAAGTCGTCCCGCGGCTGAAGAGCCACA
>JAJZCP010000040.1 GCA_021846065.1 Acidobacteriota bacterium | reverse complement strand
GAACCCCCGCCGTTCTTCTGGCTCATCTTGGCCGAGCGCTCGAGCAGGCGCGAGTGCAGATAAAACACATCGCCGGGATAGGCTTCGCGGCCCGGCGGACGGCGCAGCAGCAGCGAGATTTCGCGGTAGGCCATGGCGTGCTTGGAGAGATCGTCATAAATGACCAGCGCGTGGCGCCCGGAATCGCGGAAATACTCGCCCATCGCTGTCGCCGCGTAAGGCGCGAGATAAAGCAGCGGCGCAGGCTCGGAGGCAGAGGCAGCCACGATGATCGTGTGGCCCATGGCTCCGGCCTCGGTCAGCGTCTGCACCACCTGGGCAATCGACGAGCGCTTCTGCCCAATCGCGCAATAGATGCAGATCAGATCGTTCTTGGCGTTGTTGATAATCGTGTCGATGACAACTGCGGTCTTGCCGGTCTGTCGGTCGCCGATAATCAACTCGCGCTGACCGCGTCCGATCGGAATCATGGAATCGATGGCCTTGATGCCGGTCGCCATCGGCTCGCGCACCGGCTGGCGATCAATAATGCCCGGAGCCAGCCGCTCCACCGGAAGCGTCGCCGCCGCCGCAATTGGCCCTTTTCCGTCGATGGGAGCGCCCAGCGCGTTCACCACGCGGCCAATCATCCCCTCGCCCACCGGCACGCTCAGAATCTTCCCGGTGCGGCGGACAGTGTTGCCCTCGGAAAGTTCGGTATAGTCGCCCAGCAGCACCGCGCCCACCTGATCCTCTTCGAGGTTCATCGCGAGGCCGGCCACGTCGTGCGGAAAGGCAAGCAGCTCACCGGCCATCACCTTATCCAGGCCGTGAATGCGGGCAATGCCGTCGCCAAGAGAAATGATCGTTCCAACCTCATCGACGTGCATCTTGGCGTCGTAGTTGGCGATCTGTTCGCGGAGAATCTGTGAAATTTCGTCTGCCTGAATGGGCACCATGCTGCTCTTCCTGTTCTTTTTTGCATTCCCTGTTGCAAGGGTTGAACTGCACTTCCTGTCAAACTTTTCGGCTCGTAGCCGCGCGATTACTGCGCGCTCAGAGCCTCCTTCAAGCGATCAACACGACCTCGTAACGATCCGTCATAGACTGCCGACCCAACGCGCACAATCACGCCGCCCAGGATCGAAGCGTCTTGGCGAAACGTTGCGCGGACACGCGTGCCGGCCAATCCGGCAGCTTTTTCCACCAGTCGAGCCTGGTCGGCCGCGTCCAGCTCCCGCGCCGTCAGAATCTCAGCTTCCGCAATGCCCTGCCGCTGCTGCCACCACGACCGGAACGCCGCGACCACCTCTTCCAGCGAGGCCACACGACCATGGTCGATCAGCACGGCCACCAGATTCCGAAAAGGCGGCAACAGCTCCAGCGAAGCACTCAGGCGGTCCAATACGGCGCGCTTCTGTTCTGCCGGAATGGACGGATCCGCCATCGCTTCGCGAAGATCCGCGCTTTCACGCCAGGCACCAAGCAGACTCTCCAACTGGCGATGAATCTGATCTTCAGAAAAACCACCGGAGACCAATACATCGGCGAAGGCATGGGCATAACGAGCGGCAAACAGTGACATCAGTTCCGGCCCTCATTTCCTGCGCCACGCACAAACTCGTCCACCAGCGCACGATCCTGCTCCGCGGTGACGGTCAGCGCGGCCATCGCTTTTTCAATCGCAAGCTGGCCGGCAAAGGCGCGCAGTTCCCGCTGCGCCTGCATCGCCGCACTTTCAATCTCCTGACTCGCCGCAGCCAGAATCCGCTCGCTCTCGTCCTTTACAGCGCTGCGATGATGGGCCTCATCGGCTTTCATCTCTTCGGCCACCTGACGGCGAATCGCTTCAATCTCGCTGCCAAGGTCACCCAGTTGCGCTTCAATGGCAGCCAGTTTCCCGTTGGCCTGCTCCGTAGCTGCGCGTGTGGACTCAAACTGCTGCTGCAAAGCCTGCGATCGACGGCGCAGCACACCGGGCAGAATGCGCCAAAGCGGAACCACAATGGCCAGCACGAGAATGGCAAAGTTGATCGCCTCAAAGGTTCGCGCCGCGCTTTCCGTGCTGGTGTGCATCGTGTGCGCAATCCACCGCACTGTCGCCGAGTGGCGATAGACATCGTTCGGGTCTGCCTCTTGCTGCTGCGCCTGCTTCACCTGCTGCGCGGAAGCGGACTCAGCGGGAACACCCTGCGCTGCTGCGGGCAGAAATGCAAGACCAGGCGCGGCAACGACCAACAGCAAAGCCAGTGCGAGAGTACGGAATGCTGAACGGAAAACCAATGTGGGTGATTTCATCGAATCCCCCCCACTGCCTGCCCTGCGGCCTGCTCGGCGCCGTGGGGCAAAATGGCTCGCACCACCTGCATCGCCAACTCGTCCGCGCTGGCTAGCAGACTCTGGCGCGCCACTGCCACTTCCGTCGCCAGAGCGGCGTGCGCCTGATTCACCTGTTCTGCCGCTCGCGCTCGGGCGGCAGCTATCGCCGCTTCGCGATCCGCAGCCCACTCCTGCATCTTTTGCTCGCGTGCGCGGAAGACCTCAGCGCGCGCCAGCCGAAGCTGCTCGGCATACTCGGCTGCGCGAGCTTCAGCGGCAGCGATGGATTTCTGCGCCGTCTCCACTGCGCCGAGCGTCCGTGCGCGACGCTCGGCCAGCATCTTTGTCAGTGGGGTCTGAACCAGAAACTGATAGGCGATGACCAGGAAAATGAACAAAATCAGCGTCGGTACGGAACCAAGCAGAAGTGCGCCGACCTGGAGAATAATTTCCTGCATGACGAACGTCTCAAACCCTTCCCAATTCAGCGCGAATTCAAGCTAGAACCCTTTTGTAACAGGGCATTTTAGGCCTGTCAACGGAGCGAATTTCACGTAATGCACACACAGCGATTTTGCGGGCCTGCCGTGCGCTCGCAAATACTTGTTGCGTTTCCTTGAAATCGGCTTATGCTTAGAGTATCACCTAGACCCGCTTCAGGGTCCAGCGGGCCGCAGAATTTCGGGAAAGCATCTCCACTCCCACCTTCTGCGGCCCACCTTATTTTGGCTCTCCCGCTTCAGGAGGCTTCGTTCGGGTTGGAATCCAGAACTTTCTCTTCCGCGCGCGTCTTTGCCATCCTGCCCAGCAGCGAAGCCGGAGCACGCAACCGAATTCTGACCTGATCCCCGGAATACTCCCGATTCAGAATCACTGTGCTCGCTTCCAGAGCGGCCAGCATCGCTCCATCCGACTGGCTCACGCTCAATTCCGACTCCACCATCGGATCGCTGGTCAACGCATCATCGATTGCCTGCAACAGATTCTCCACGCCATAGCCCGTGTGTGCTGAAACATACACCCGTCCCGCCGACGTGCCCGACTCCACTTCGCCAGCATCCAGCAGATCTGCCTTGTTCAGCACCTCGATGCGAGGAATTCCAGCAGCATCCAGTTCCGCAAGCACGCGCTCGACCTGCTCCTTCTGCTCGTGAAACGATTCCGACGCTGCGTCCCGCACATGCAGCAGAATCTCGGCTCGCTCCACCTCTTCCAGCGTGGCGCGAAAGCTGGACACCAGCATATGCGGCAGATTGCGAATGAAACCCACTGTGTCGGAGAGCAGAATCCGCCGACGGCTCGGCAACTCCACCGCGCGAAGCTTGGGATCGAGCGTGGCAAACATGCGCGAAGAAGAAAGCACCCGTGCACCGGTCAGCCGATTGAATAGCGAGCTTTTGCCTGCATTCGTATAGCCGACCAGCGCCACCGTCGGCACAGGAACGGCCTCTCGACGCTGCCGCTGCTGTCGCCTCACTCGCCGCACCGCGTCCAGTTGTTCCCGCAGATGCACCAGTCTGCGTTGAATCTTGCGGCGATCCGTCTCCAACTGCGTCTCGCCCGGTCCACGCGTTCCGATTCCGCCTCCAAGCTGCGACATCGCCCGACCCCGTCCGGCCAGCCGCGGCAGCATGTATTCCAACTGCGCGCACTCCACCTGAAGCTGGCCCTCGCGCGTGCGGGCATGGCTGGCAAAGATATCCAGAATCAGCTGCGTGCGATCCAGCACGCGACACTCCAGCCGATCCTCCAGATTGCGAAGCTGCGTCGGAGACAGCTCATGATCGACAAGCACAAGATTGGCCTCGTGCATCAGCACGATCCCGCGAATCTCCTCCAGCTTGCCTGCGCCCATCAGCGTCGCCGCGTCCAGTCTCTGCCGTCGCTGGACCATCTCCGCCACAATCTCGGCGCCTGCGCTTCTCACCAGTTCGCGAAACTCGGCTAGCGGATCTTCTGCGCCGACAGCATTTGTCCCCACTCGCCGGGCCGCTGCCGGATGAGGCGCTGCCTGGCCAGCCACTGAAGGTTGCGTGGTCGATCCATACGGCAGAATCTCCTCGCTGCCAGCCTCCAGACCGCCGCTTTGCGCCTGCGACGTTACGTCAGCAGCAGCCCGAGCCTGCCGAGCCGTCGCTCGCTGAGATGCTGATTCCCGACCAGTAAGCTCAATGCCTACCAGTACCGCGCGCTCCGTCACCGCCATGGCGCCTCACGACTCATGCGCAATCCAGTGGCCGCCGCGACATGACCTGTCGAAACATCAGGAGTTGCTCGCTGGCGTCACGGGCGCAGTCGGCGCAGCACCGGCGGGCGATGCAGGTCGATGCTCTCCACCGTGCATCACGGCGCGGTTACTCACCACGGTCGAGATGGCGTGCTTGAAGATCAACTGCTCCTGGCTGTTGTTTTCCAGCAGCACGGAATACTTGTCAAACGAGCGGATGCGCCCTGTCAGCTTCACGCCACTGACCAAATAAATCGTGATGGGGGTTTTGTCTTTGCGAACCGTATTCAGGAATGTGTCCTGAATATTCTGTGCCGGCTTGTTGTCCATGTGCCGATCTCCTGGGAAGAATTTTTGGCTTTGCCTGGAAGCAAAAGGTTGACCTGATTCAGGTGAATTCGTCGCCGACGCAAAAGACGAAAGCGACAACACGGGCTACATCGAACGCCTGAGCGAGCCAGCGTCCGTCAACACCATCACTATAGGCGCTCAGCCCTGCGAGTAACAAGGCAGACTCAAATTGACCATGATTTCGAACCGGGCATCCTCTCGCGTGGCAGCATCCATTCAAGCGTGTTTCCTGTATGCCTTTGCGGTTTCTATGGAATGGGTCAGTCCCGCTTGGACGACGCGGCAGAAACGGGTCGCATCTGGCTTACTTCCTCACGAAACGCGCTCCAGCACTTTCATCTCATCCCAACGCCGCCGTTTGCCATTATTTAAGATGAGAGATGCATTCGAGCAGCCTTGTCCGCCGCGCCGCTGCCGCATCAGAGGTATTCTCCATCCATGTCCACCGCTGCCCAAAGCTCCACCGCTTCCGCTGTCCGTCCATCCACCGTCGCTGCCGTTCCCATGATCGACCTCGAGCGCCAGTACGCGCCCCTGCGCGACGAGTTACTGGCCGCACTTGGCACAGTCATCGATCGTCGGCAGTTCATCCTCGGCGAGCCGGTGCAGCAGTTTGAAGCAGCGGCAGCCGAGCACCTCAGCGTTGCGGCGGCCATCGGCTGTTCTTCCGGCACAGATGCCCTTTGGCTGGCTTTGGCCGCCGCCGGCATCGGCCCGGGAGACGCTGTCGTCACTACACCCTTCAGCTTTTTTGCCTCGGTCAGTTCCATTCTTCGCGCCGGTCTGCGACCCGTGCTTGCCGATATCGATCCGGTCAACTTCAATCTCTCACCCCAAGCCGTGGAATCCGTCCTGCAATCGCCCGGCGCGGATTCCATTCGCGCACTGCTGCCCGTGCATCTCTATGGACAATGCGTTGACTGGCAGGGCTTTGCACAGTTGGCCCGGGAACGCCATCTGTTGCTCATCGAAGACGCGGCTCAAGCCTGGGGCGCCCGCTGGCAGCAAACACACGCCGGCGGACTCGGCGATATGGCAGCCTTCAGCTTTTATCCCACCAAAAACCTGAGCGCAGCCGGCGACGCCGGGCTGGTCACCACCAACAACCCTGAATTCGCCGAGCGCGCGCGCATTCTCCGCCAGCACGGCATGCGCATCCGCTATCATCATGACGAAATAGGATGGAACGCTCGCATGGACGGCTTCCAGGGAGCCATTCTCAACGTCAAGCTGCGCCACATCCAGCGCTGGAACGAACAGCGTCGAGCCGCGGCTACACGCTACCACTCCCTGTTTCGCGCCGCCGGACTCGCCGATGCCGCCACCTATCCCACGCATGGCGTCGTGCTGCCCACAGAGACCGCAGGCCAGCATCACGTCTGGCATCAATACGTCATTCGCTGCACTCGCCGCGACGCTTTGCGTAGCTTTCTCACCACGCGGCAGATCGGTTCAGAGATTTACTATCCGATACCCCTGCACCAGCAGAAGGCGCTTGCTTCGCTGGGCTACTCCGAAGGCAGTTTTCCTGAGGCCGAGCGCGCCGCACGCGAAGTGCTTGCGCTGCCCATCTTCCCGGAGATCACAGAGGCCGAGCAACAGGCCGTCGTCGATGCCATCGCCTCATTTCTCAGCACACCTGTGTAGGTCAGCTACCGGCGGTGCTTGTGCGCCTTCCCCGTCTTCCCGGCAGCCGCAGGATCGCCCTGTCCTTCCTTGCGCGTTTCGATCGGTGACTGATCTGCCCCGGTTCGCCGGATGATATTGCCTTCCATCCGGAAGCTGACCGTGCGCGGCGCAACCGGATGTGCGATTCCTGTCGCAGGATCAATCACGGATCCACCCTCGCCCGCGATGCGAAGGGTAAAGGCGGGATACTGCAAGCCATTGACCGATTCATGCGTGATCGTCACCGGCAAAAAGCCCTCAAATCCACGCAGCCGATACGCAGTCTCGTAACGATGATGATTCAAGCTCCAGGTAAAGACGCGAATCTGGTCAAAATCGTACGGAAGCCCGCTCTTCGGCTGCGCCAGCAACACCAGATACTCGGTCATCTGTCGCGGGGTCGTAGCCGTAGCCTGTGTGCCGGAGTTCGAAGCGCTCGCATCCGCGCCGACAGCAGTACCGGCTCCGGGCGCATGGCCCTCACGATCGGCTTTTCGTCCAGCGCGGTGACCGTGGCGGTTCGCCCGCGCTTCTTCGCGTGGAGCGCGCCCATCGTCGGTCACCGTCGCCAGCGGATAATCCGCCACCATGCGCTGTCCTTCGGCATACTCCCCTATGGCGTCGGGAATATCCACATCCACGCGACTCCCCAGCAGCCACCCCGTGTCGCCGTTGTTATCCCGCACCAGCCACCAGTCTTCCATCGGAATCTCGGCCGGCGTCTTTTGCCCAGCGGCAGCAGCCTGCGCCGGAACAGCGCCGGGTACGATATGCGGAATCGATGCTCGCTCCAGCAGCGCGACATGGGAGTTTCCGGCAACCAGATAGAAATGATCCGTCTGCCTGCCCGGCGTCAGGTGCAGGTAGAGATCATCGCGAAGCTGCGCCGTAGCCACAACCGGATCCTGCGCGTGCTGCATCGCCAGATGTTGATAGGCGTCATACTGCCGCTCATCGATTACCAGGTGATCCATCAGCCAGCCCACTTTCCCATCCTGCGTCCTGACCTGATCAAAACGATGGCCCTGCTCGAGCACCTCCAGCCGCGCGCCGTTTTTCACCAGCGCCACACGGTTGGATACCGCGGCAACGCGATCCCGCAGATAGACCTCGCGTGCCGAGACATACACATAGCTGTGCGCATGAGGCTGAAAATGGCCACAGCCGACCAAACCCGCCATCGACAGAAGTGAGCAAAACAACAAGCTCGGAATCCGCTTCCCACTTGTTGCCCCGCCTGATCCCGCTTGCATCCTGTTCACCTCAGAATTGTGCCGGAAACGATCGCACCCGCACCCCAAGAATACCAGCGAAAAAAACTTCTCCTCGACGCAATCCAATTTGCAGACTACTTCGTTCCCATTGCAGGAGGACTCCATGCACTTGCTACGCTTTCGCAACCAGTCGACTCTTCACGCCGCAGAATCCGACGTCGCCGCTTCCTTCGGCATCAACTCGATTCGCCGTATGGATCAGGCAATCCAGGCCATGAACCGCAGGCGCTTCCTGGCCGGAGTTGGCATCGCCGGTGCCGTCGCCGGCACGGCTGCACTCGCCGGATGTGGCTCGACCGGAACCACCGCAATGGCTCAGGCCACCGTCACGGCAGACACTGCGCAGCAAATCTTCACCGCAGCGCTCATCGCCGAAGACCTGGCCACAACGATGTATTACAACGCATTGGTTGGCGGCGTCATCCAGGACCCGAATCTGGCCGGCACCGGCGGCACGGCAACCACTGTCAGCTCCAATGGCAGCGTGGCCAACGTGGGCTACCTGCGCGGCGCATTGTCCGAGGAAATTCAGCACGCCGATCTTTTTCGCACGCAGCTCAATATCAGCGCAGCCACCAGCGATCCGGTACAAACCTTTTACTTCCCCACCGGCACCTTCGATACGCTCACCAACTTCTTCCCCGTGCTCGTCGCGCTGGAGACGGCCTTCATCGCCGCCTACATGACAGCGGTTGAAGAGTTCAGCCTCATGATTGGCGGCGTTTCGCCTTACAGCGCAACCCAGATGTCGGCCAGCGGCTCGGCGTACACCTCGGCGCAGCTTTCCGAATTTGCCAAGATCAGCGCGGCCATCCTCGGCGTTGAAGCCGAACACCGTTCTCTCGCTCGCGCCATTCCCAGCGGAACCTCCTTTGCCGGCACCTCTATCCTGCCCGCCGACAACGACTGCTACGAATCGACCGACACGCTCACCTCGGTCTACAACGGATCGGCTTCGGCAGCGGCTGCTCTTGGGCCGTTCCTAACACAGGGCAGCGGCACCACGGCTTACAGCTTTCAGACCGCGCTCATGGGCGCAGCATCCATCCAGTTGGCATGCACCGGCAGCGCGCCATCCGCATAACCGCTTCCCCTGTTTCAGGCCGGAAGTACATACGATTCTCCCCGGATCGCATAACGCCTGCAAGCTTCCCAGTGCAGGTTGAAACAAAGGAAAGCGCGGTCAGCCTTGGGGCTGACCGCGCTTTCATTCTGTTGCCTGTTTCACGCAGCTATGGGATAAGATTCACTCCTGTCACCGCTTGATTTCCGTTTGCATCCTGCGCGGCTATCTGCCAGTTATACGTAACTCCCGACGAAAGCGAAGAGACGCTGGGAGGATTATTGTTACCGGTTGGATCTGTCCCCCATGTGATGGAAGTGATCGAACTGCTGAAGTTTCCAGAGTTACTGTTATTTCCTGGAATCTGCCAGATCGTATTACCGCTGCTATCCGTCAAAGTAAACTGGTAGGTGTAGCTGCCAGCGCTCGATGGGTCTGTCCAGGTAAACGTAGGCATTGTGTCCCCAGGAACGCTGCCCGAGGGTGACAGT
>JAJZCP010000039.1 GCA_021846065.1 Acidobacteriota bacterium | reverse complement strand
CTCGATGGTCTTCTGCGGATATTTTTTCTCTACGGCGCCGCGCACAAAACGGTCGCGCTGCTTGGCCATCTCCTCGGGATTTTTCTTTCCCATGGCGCGGCGGAGCAGGTCGGCCTCACCGAGCGAGTATCCGGCGAGGACGTTGGCAATTTGCATCACCTGTTCCTGATACACGATGACGCCGAGCGTCTCCTTCAGCAGCGCTTCCAGCTCCGGCAGCGAATATTCCACCGGCTTGCGGCCCCACTTGCGATCGATAAAGTCGTCGATCATGCCGCCCTGGATTGGACCCGGACGGTAGAGCGCATTCAGCGCCGTCAAGTCCGCGACCGTCTCCGGCTTGTACCGGCGCAGCACATCGCGCATACCGCCCGACTCAAACTGAAACACGCCCGAGGTCAGCGCGCGATGAAAAACCTGCTGATAGGTCTGCTTGTCATCGAGCGGAATGGTGTCCATGTTGAGCGCGATGCCGCGCGTCTCCTGGATCAGCCGCAGCGCGTCATGGATGACCGTCAGCGTGGTCAGCCCGAGAAAGTCCATCTTCAGCAGGCCGATTTTTTCCACCGCTTTCATGTCATAGGCGGTGACAATTTCGTCGTTCTTATTGCGGTTCAGCGGGACCAGGTTGATCAGCGGTTCGGGCGCAATCACGACGCCCGCGGCATGGACTCCCGCGCCTCGCGCCAGCCCCTCCAGTCGGCGGGCAATATCAATGACTTCGTGAACCTGCGGGTCATTTTCATACGCCTGCTGCAGCGGATCAGACTCTTTCAGCGCCTGATCGATCGTCACGCCAATGGTGGCCGGGATCAACTTGGCGATCTTGTCGACCTCCCCGTAGGGAATGGCGAGCGCACGGCCCACGTCCTTGATCGCGGCCTTTGCCGCCATGGTGTTGAAGGTGATGATCTGCGCGACCTGTTCGCGGCCGTATTTCTTGGTGACGTACTCAATCACTTCACCGCGCCGGTTCATGCAGAAATCAATGTCGATATCCGGCATCGAAACGCGCTCAGGATTCAGAAAGCGCTCGAACAGCAGCTCTCCCTGCAGCGGATCGACATCGGTGATGCCCATGACGTAGGAAACCAGTGACCCGGCGGCCGAACCGCGGCCCGGACCTACTGGAATATCCTGCTCGCGCGCGTGACGGATAAAGTCCCACACGATCAAAAAATATCCGGCGTACTGCATTTGCCGGATGCAGTCGAGTTCCCGCTGCAACCGCTGCTGATACTCATCCTCCGTATGGCGCAACTGCCCGCGTTCGCGCAAATGCTGGATGGAAGTCTCCAGCCGCTGGCGAAGCCCGTCGCGGCAGACCTTCTCAAAGTAGCTGTCGAGCGTAAATCCTGGTGGAACGTCAAACTGCGGGAAGGCATTTTCCACCTTCTTGAGCTTCACCCTGCATCGCTCGGCAAACTGCATCGTGCGCGAGACCACCTGCGGCGCATGCGGAAAAATGCGCATCATCTCTTCCGCAGATTTCACATAAAACTGGTCGCCATCGAAACGAAACCGGTCCTTGTCATGGATGGTCCGGCCGGTCTGCACACACAGCAGTACATCATGCGCGTGGGCATCGCCATGGACAATGTAGTGGCTATCGTTCGTCGCAATCAGCGGAATGCCGAGATCCTTCTCCAGCCGGAAGAGATCCTCGTGAATCTTCTTTTCCAGCTCGAGGCCCTGATCCTGAATCTCCAGGAAAAAATTTCCGCGCCCGAAGATGTCCTCGTAGGCCTTGGCGCTGGCGCGGCCGGCCTCATATTTGCCCTGCATCAGGTTTTCGCAAAGCTCACCGGCCAGGCAGCCAGAAAAGCCAATCAGACCTTTGGCATGCTCGGCCAGAAACTTTTTGCTGATGCGCGGCTTGCGGTAAAAGCCATGCAGCGATGCTTCTGAGGTGATGCGGACGAGGTTGCGATAGCCTTCCTCATTCTCAGCAATCACCAGCAGGTGGTTATATTCATCGCCCTGCGGGTCCGCGCGATGATCTTCCTTTTTGCAGACGTAAAGCTCGCATCCCAGGATCGGGTTGATGTCGAACTTCTTGGCGGCGTCCATAAAGTGAACGGCGCCGTGAATATTCCCGTGGTCGGTCATCGCGACAGCGGTCTGCCCCATCTGCTTGACATGCTGCAGCAGCTTGTCCACGTCGCAGGCGCCGTCCAGCAGCGAATAATCTGTGTGGAGATGAAGGTGGGTGAATTCCGCCATGGGATTCTCCAATTTTACCGGTCACGTCCGTGCGGAAGAGTGATGTTGCGAGACACCTGCTGAGGAAATCGCGGAGAAAACTTTTTACTGCAGGGACGTTTTGCGCCCTACGGCATGCCAGCGCATCCAAAACTTAGTTCTTCTGTTGCATGCAATGATGGTTCGCTCTCGAATGCCTCCTTCCCACTCGACAACCCGCGATCCCTCCCTGGACGATTCTCCGTCGAGGGGTCGTTCCGCTCCGGGAATGAAGGCTGCCATTCGAGCCCTCGCACACCGCAATTTTCGATTGTTCTTTGCCGGTCAAAGTATCTCGCTGATCGGCACCTGGATGACGCGCATCGCCACGGCGTGGCTGGTCTACCGGCTGACAGGATCGGCCTGGCTGCTTGGCATCGTCGGCTTCGCCGGACAAATTCCCACATTTCTGCTGGCTCCCATCGCCGGCGTTTGGGTGGACCGGCTGAACCGTAGAAGCGTGCTGGTGGTGACGCAGGCGCTGGCCATGCTGCAGTCGCTTGCTCTGGCCGCGCTGACACTCAGCCACCGCGTCACCATTACGGAAATCGTCTTTTTAAGCGCGATGCAGGGCCTGATCAATGCCTTTGACATGCCGGGCCGTCAGGCCTTTATGGTGGAGATGGTCGAAGGCCGTGAAGATCTGGCAAACGCCATCGCGCTGAACTCCTCCATGGTCAACATGGCACGGCTGATTGGCCCATCACTCGCCGGGCTCGTCATCGCCGGCTTTGGCGAAGGGTACTGCTTCCTGATCGACGGCCTCAGCTATATTGCCGTCATCGCTTCCCTGCTGATGATGCATGTACATGTGCGCCGTCTGCTGGCGGTGGAGTCGCCGATGCTGGAGCGGTTGCGCGAAGGCTGGGAGTATGTCTCCAGGTTCGCGCCGGTGCGCACCATCCTGTTGCTGTTTGCCATCATCAGCCTGATGGGAATGCCCTTTACGGTTCTCATGCCAATCTTTGCGGCCAAGGTGCTGCACGGCGGCGCGCACACGCTGGGCTTTCTGATGGGCGCGCTGGGCGCCGGCGCACTGGCGGGTGCCGTTGTTCTGGCGATGCGGAGTTCTGTTCTGGGGCTTGGACGACTGATTGCCATCAACGCCGCGATCTTCGGCGGAGGTCTGGTGGCCTTCGCCTTTTCGCACTTTGAGTGGCTGTCCCTGCTGCTGATGCTCGTCACCGGCTACGGCATGATGCAGCAGATGGCCGCAAGCAATACCATCATCCAGACCGTGGTGCCCGAAGATAAGCGCGGGCGGGTGATGAGCTATTACACCATGGCGTTTGTCGGCATGGCTCCGTTTGGCAGCCTGCTGGCCGGCGCGCTGGCCCACGCTGTTGGAGCGCCAGTGACGCTCGCGATCACTGGCGGTTGTTGCATTGCTGGCGCCGCGTGGTTTACAACGCAGCTGCCGATGATCCGTATGCACATTCGCCCGGTATACCGCGAGCTGGGCATTCTGCCGCCGGAAGTCGCCGCTGCGATCGCAGAAACTGCGACCCGGTAGCGATCACCCGGACTGCGGTCAGCGGTGCGCCTTGACCTTACTGCCCTTGTTTTCCGCTTTGCTTGCCGTCTTGTTTGCCGCTTTGTTTCCTGGTTTCGCTGCCGTTTTCGCGGGCTTCGCAGGTTTCGCCGCAGGCCGCTTTGCAGGCGCAGCCGCGCGTACTGGCTTTGCGGCTGGCTTTGCAGATGGCTTTGCGGCTGACTTCGCCGGTGCAGGCTTGCCCGCATTGGCGTGCTTGCTCTTCACCGCAGCTTTGGCCGGGCTGGGGGCCTTCCGCTTGGCGGCGGTCGCCGCTTTGGCCGGAACAGCGGCCTTCTTTTCTGCCTTTGCAGCAGGCTTGACCGGCTTGGCAGCGGGTTGGGGGCTCGCCTTTGCCGCGCCAGGCCGTGCCGCAGTTGCCGCCTTCTGGGGTACTTTAGGCGCTACTGCCACGGCGGTTTTTTTCGCTGCCTTCTCCGCGGACTTGGACGCGGGGGCCGATGGCGCCGTCGCCGCTTTGCTTTCCGCCGTGGCTCCAGCTTCCTGTGATGCCGCTAGCGGAATTCCCTCTGCCGATCCTTGCTTCGCAGCTGCCTTTTTGCCGCGGCCTTTCGATCCACGCGGCTCCACAACACGCTTTACAGCGCGGCTGCGGCGCACGGTAACGGCTGGCGGCGGCGCGGGCGGCGAAAAAGGCTCCGCCAGTTTTCGGATGGCAGCATCGTCCGGCAACTCGCCATCCATGAAGGCAAAGGTAAGAATATCCAGCAAGTCGTTGTATCCGGAAACATCCGGCGTAATCCGCATCTCCTGCAGCAGCGCGTTGGGAATCTTCTGCCGCGCCTCCGGCCACTTTGCAAAAAAGCCTTCGAACCGGCTCAGCACTGACGCGCTCTTCGTCGTGAAGAAGAGCCAGAGAATCCCCTCCGGCTTTAACGCATGCAGAATCTTCCAAAGCTGCGATGGCTTCGCAGCGTCTTTCGCGGTAATGCGCTGCAGCACATCTTTGGCCTCGTCCTCCAGACCTTCGGACTCGGCAACCAGATCGCTGCGGACAAACGTCTTCTTCAGCGCACTCAGCTGCGCTGGGGCAAGCTTGGCGGTTAGCAGACGGAACTGCGCCGCAGACGGGTCCGGATGTAACCCGGCCATCAGCAGTTGAACCAGCCGCTCATGCAGTTTTTCAATGCCAGCCAGATCGGCCGATTTGCTGGTCCACGTCGGCGAGAGATGCTCCATCCAGCCTTCGGCTTCCAGCGCCCGCATGACGGGCAATGGATCTTCCTCGTAGGCGATCTCCTCCATCTCATAACCGCGCTGGGTGGCGGAAACAGCACTGATGACGCCCTCGGCCTTGGCATTCTCATACCGCGTGCGGGTACGCTCGTCCAGCTCCCAGCCGGTACGCGTTGACAGGCGGATGGCCCGCACCATGCGGATGGGGTCCTCCAGAAAACCGTAGTTGTTGGCCAGGCGAAGCTGGCGCGCATGAATGTCGGCCGAGCCGTTCAGCGGGTCCAGCAGCAGGCCCCAGGAGCCTTCATTGAGCGAGAGCGCCATCGCGTTCGCTGTAAAGTCCCGCCGGTGCAGGTCGGCCAGAATCGTCGCTGGCCGATACTCCGGCCGCCCTGGCTTGGGAAAGGATTCGGTGCGGGCGGCGGAAACTTCCAGCCGTGCCTGACGGCCGTAGCGCAGGTAAACGGTCTGCGAGGGTTCATGCTGCCCGGTGATGGTGAAACCCGCTTTCTCCAGATCCTTGCGGAACTTGAGCGGGTTGGCGCCGACCGTAATGTCCAGGTCGCGCACCGAGGCGCCGCTGATGATGTCGCGGACTGCTCCGCCGGCCAGAAATACCGTTGTCCCCTTGGCCCGGGCCAGTTCCGTGATCGCGTTGAGCGCCTGCTTTTGCACCGGCGTCAGCTTGGATTCAAGCAGTTGGATATAATCAGGCATGCTCTGCTGCCCCTCTGCCTACCGGCCGCGGCAGGCGGTCGATAAGCTCCCTGTTTTCATTAAGTTGTGAGCCGTGTTGCCGGGCACACAAAGCCCAATGATATCACACGGGAAAATGCTGCCGCTGCAGCGCCAATGCAGCGTGGAGCCCGTGCGACAATCCTGGCTGGAACACCCGGCATTCTTTCCTGGAGCCGCCACTGCAACAGCCACCTCTACAAACCGGGTCTGGCAGGAAGAAAGTTCTGGTCCGAAAGTTTAGCCGGGACATGCACTCCGGCTACGCCTCACCTTCGAACTTCGCGCACAACGGCCTGCTGGAGTTGATCGACCAGGGCGGCAAGGTGCTGACCTTGCAAACGGAGGACGTGAAGACGCTCTGCTTTGTGCGGGATTTTCTGCCGGGCGACGATCCCGAGCGGCTCACGCGCCGCGTCTTCGCCGGCCGTCCCCGCAGTCCCGGCCTATGGATTCGCCTGCGCTTCCGCGATGGGGACGAGATGGAAGGGCTGGCCAACAACGATGTTTCGCTGCTCGATCCTGAAGGTATTCAGTTCACCCCGCCCGATCTGCGCTCCAACACACAGCGCATCTTTGTTCCGCGCGCGGCGCTGACCTCGCTGGAAGTACTGGCAGTGATCCGGCCGCCATCGGCCCCGCGCAGAACGGCTGCGCAGCAGGAAGGGCTGTTCGCCGAATGAGCCACAGCGCATCGACTTCTCCTGAACCGGGCGCGGCGGGAGGCAGGCTTCGAATTCTCCAGGCGCTGCGCGCGGCTGCCGCGCTGCTGGTGCTGTGGACGCACTCGATCGATGCGTCGTTGACCTTTTCGGGCTCCCGTCAAGGGGCGATTCCCAACCTGGCGGGCTTCGGAGCCTGCGGCCTGGACCTGTTCTTCGTTATCAGCGGGTTTATCGTGTCGCTGGTAGCGTCGCGCGCTGCAATTCGTCACAGCGAATCACCGCTGCGCTTTCTTTCGCGCCGGTTCACGCGCATCTATCCCATCTACTGGATTCTGACGGGCGTCGTCATTCTGCTGGCCCAGGCTGGGCGGCACGCCATCGACTGGGCCTCCGTGGCCTGGCTGCCTACGGTCCTGCTGCTGCCGTCGCCCCACTATCCCGCGCCGTCGCCGCTGCTCTCCCTCGGCTGGAGTCTGGTGTTTGAGATGTATTTTTACTGCATCCTGACCTTCTGGATGTGGCGAACGCCGCGCAACCTGATCCGCAACACAGCAATCACGCTGGCGGTACTGGTGGCGGTCGGGGCAATGGTCAACTTCCGCCGTCCGCTGCTCATCATTTGGGCCAATCCAATTTTGATCGAGTTTCTTCTGGGCTGCGGCATCGGTCAGCTTTATGCCGGGATTTCGGCCGCGAAGCGGGAAGCGCGGCTGGCTTTTGTGGGAAAAATTGTGCTGGCGCTGGGCGTGCTTGGGCTGCTGACAACCGTGTTCACCGGCTATGGCACGATCAACTATCAGGGGATGGTGCTGAACGGAGCCAGCAGCTGGCTCCGTGTCGCGCTCTGGGGTGTGCCGTCCGCGCTGGTCGTTCTTGGTGGTCTGTTGTGGCAGCCCGCCATGCGATCCTACCCGGCCAGCATTGCTGTCTTTCTGGGGGACGCGTCCTATTCGATCTATTTATGCACGGTTCCCGCGCGCAGCATCGCGGAGCATTATTGGCACTTTCTCGACCGCTGGGGCGGCGACATGGCCATTCTGCTATGCCTGCTGTTGTGCGCCGCGGCCGGCGTCGCGTTCTATCTTGCCGTGGAGCGGCCGCTGATGCGGTTTTTTCACAACTGGTACAAGTCTGTTGACCTTCAGCCAACCTGATGCAGCCTTTCGTGGATTGTGATGCAATCCACAGCCGTGGGATTTTCGTTCTTTTTGTGTACCCATCGCACCCCCAAAATGTCTAATAAAGGTTACGTTTCAGATTTGGCATCGGGAGGCCCGAGGATGGCAAAAAGTAAAATTCCACGAATCCCCAGTTCAGAAATCACGCCCCAGGCGACCTACATGAATCGCCGTGCTTTCATGGCCGGTGCGGCTGGGGCCGCTGCGCTGGCCACTCCTTTTGTGCGCCACCTGGCAAGCCCGCAGCCCGTTGAAGCTGACGCGCAGAAGCTCGCGACCGTCCCCAGCAAATACTCCTCCACGGGCCTGCAGCTTACCTCCTACAACGACATCACGACGTACAACAATTTTTATGAGTTTGGCGTGGAGAAGAGTGACCCCTCGCACAACGCGTGGCGGCTGAAGACCCGTCCGTGGACGGTAAAGGTAAGCGGGCTGGTCCAGAAGCCAAAGACTTTCGACATTGATACGCTGCTCAAACTGCAGCCTATGGAAGAGCGCGTCTATCGGCATCGCTGCGTGGAGGCCTGGAGCATGGTCATCCCCTGGGCCGGCTATTCGCTGTCGGAGTTCATCAAGCAGTGCCAGCCGTTGAGCACCGCCAAATACATCCAGTTTTTATCTCTTGAAAATCTCAAAGAGGAACCCTGGATTCGCGATGTGAATCTCGACTGGCCGTATTCAGAGGGCCTGCGGATGGATGAAGCCATGAACCCGTTGACGCTGCTGACCTTTGGCCTCTACGGACAGGTGCTTCCCAACCAGGATGGTGCGCCGGTTCGTATTGTGCTGCCGTGGAAGTATGGCTTTAAGTCCGCTAAATCTCTGGTCGAAATCAAGTTTGTAAAAAATCAGCCGCGGACCACGTGGAACGAGTCCGCCCCGAACGAATATGGCTTCTACGCGAACGTCAATCCCAACGTGGACCACCCGCGCTGGAGCCAGAAGTATGAGCGGGTCATCGGTGCTCCATTCTGGAAGGCGCGGCAGCCAACGCTGATGTTTAACGGCTACGGCGATCAGGTGGCGTACCTCTACAAAGGAATGGATCTGCGAAAGAACTTCTGACTGCTGCATGACCAACCGCTCGATTGTCACGCTGAAGTGGATTGTCTTTCCTGCCTGCCTGGTGCCGCTGGGGCATCTGGTCTACCGCGGCTTCTCGAACACGCTGGGGCCGGACCCGGTCGCGACCATTACGCACCGCACCGGCTTCTGGACGCTCTACCTGTTGCTGGCCTCGCTGGCGATTACGCCGGTGCGCCGGCTGCATCCGCGGCTAGGCTGGCTGATCCGCTTTCGGCGAATGCTGGGGCTCTTCGCGTTTTTCTATGGCTGCCTGCACCTGCTCACCTGGATCTGGCTCTACTCCGGCTTCGATGTCCACGCCATGATTCAGGACATCTACAAGCGCCCTTACATCACGGCGGGAATGGCGGGCTGGCTGTGCCTGCTGGCGCTGGCGGTTACGTCACCGATGTGGATGCTGCGCAAACTGGGTGGGAAACGATGGCAGCGTCTGCACCGGCTGGCCTATGTAGCGGCGGTTGCGGGCGTCGTGCATTACTGGTGGATCGTCAAATCCGGAGTGCTGACGCCATGGCGCGTAACCGCAGTGCTGGCTGTGCTCTTCCTCGCCCGCATTGTGTGGGCCGTAAACGAACAGCGCCGCCGCAAGGCGCGCACTGCCTTCCCTGCCTGAAGTCTCCTGCTCATCGATGTGGCGTGCGGCCCGCCGTTGCTCTTCTGGCTGTCATTCCCGCAGGGAATCTGCTGTTGCCGTTGTCTTTCTGGCTGTCATTCCCGCAGGGAATCTGCTGCTGCCGCTTAGCCCGTTGTCCGTCCACGACAAATACCGGGGCTAAACCATCTCCATAATTTGCTGCTCGCGCTCGACCATCAGACGGCGGACCGGCTCAAAGGAGATT
>JAJZCP010000038.1 GCA_021846065.1 Acidobacteriota bacterium | reverse complement strand
TTTTTTGAATGTCAACAGATTTTTTCAGAGATAGCTGTTTTTTATTTTTTATCGATAACTTTCTCGCGTACTGATTCATCGATTCAAATAATTCCGGTAGTTATACACTCTGCTTCCGAAGGATCATGCAGTGAAGACGCAAAAGATCGTACGCGTTTCCTGAATGTCGTTGTCCTTTCGGCGGGAGGCTTCAGCCCTGTCTGAGTGGAGCGTGGGATAGGCTATATCTGTGGGTTTTCGTCATGGAAGCAACAGACTCTTCCTCTTGTGCGCAATGGTGACGGCATATTCTCCGGGTCAACAAACGGGGCAGAGTTTTTCATGGGACGGTTGTCTGTTTGTTTTGCCGTGCTCAGCCGATATATCAGATGTAGGTTCTGTTTCGTTCTACTGTTGAGGTGCTGCATGTCTCCCGTGCTTTCGTTTCCCGGCTCCGGTCAACCTGTGTCTCGTTCGGGAGTTCCTCGTCGCCAGATCCTTTCTGCACTCTCCTATGCGCTGGATCTGACCGAAGGCGCGGTTGCCGGACATGCGGAGCGCGTGTGTCTTTACGCATTGCGCATGGCGGACGAGCTTGGCCTGACCGCCTCCGAGCAATCGGAGCTTTATTATGCAGCGCTGCTGAAGGATGTGGGATGCAGCAGCAACTCTCAACGGATGTGCTTGCTGATTGGCGGGGACGACCGGCTGATGAAGCGCGATGTGAAGTTTCTGGACTGGACGCGGCCATCGGTGGCGGCTTTGGTGGCGCTGTGGCGGCGGGCCTTGCCGAATGGCTCGGCGATGGATCGGATGGCGCGCATCGTGCGGCTGGCGATGGACCAGCACACCAACAATCGCGCGATGATTGAGATGCGCTGTGACCGGGGAGCTTCCATTGCGCACCGAATCGGCCTTTCGGCTGTGACAGCGGATGCCATTCACTATCTGGACGAGCACTGGGACGGGAGCGGGTATCCGGATCGTCTGCGCGGGGAAGCGATTCCGATGGGAGCGCGGATTCTCGCCGTGGCGCAGCATCTGGATGTATTTGCCTCGGAGACTGGGCCGGGGATGGGCCTTGAAGAAGCCATACGCGAGATGAATGCGCGAAGCCGTCGCTGGTTCGATCCTGAGCTGGTGCGCATTGCCAACCTGCTGTACCAAAGCGGGGAACTGGCTCGCATCGGGAGAATCGACGATCTGCACCAGGCCGTGCAGGATCGCGAGCCGGAATCGGAAGGTGAGCTTGCGGACTCGGATATCGACTCGATCTGTCATGCGTTTGCCGAGGTGGTGGATGCGAAGTCCTCGTTCACCTTTGCTCACTCAATCGGCGTAACGGACGCCGCAGTGGCGATTGCTCGCGAACTGGGGCTGACGCCGACACGCGTGCAGCGCATCTATCGCGCGGCGCTGTTACATGATCTGGGCAAGCTGAGCATCTCCAACACGATTCTGGACAAACCGGGGCGACTGACGACAGAGGAATTTGCGGTCATCAAAGGGCATTCCCGGCTCTCGGAAGAGATTTTGCGAAGGATTGAGCGCTTTGAGGACATTGCACGGATTGCCGGGCAGCACCATGAAAAGCTGGACGGCAGCGGCTATCCGGATGGACTTGTGGCAGCGCAGCTTTCGCAGGACTCGCGCATTCTGACTGTGGCGGATATCTATGGCGCGCTCTCGGAGACGCGCCCCTATCGTGAAGCGCTGGAGACGTCGCGCGTGATTGAAATCATGCGTCAGGATGTGCCGCACAAACTGGATGCCGAGTGCTTTGAGGCGCTGGTGCGCGTGTTGAACGGCGGCTTGAACAGGCAAGGCTCCCCGACAGCCAGCGCAATCTGACACAATGAGCAAATGACCCTCCAGTCACTCACTCCTGCTGCTGTGCGCGTGCTGGGCGCGCTGATGGAAAAAGAAGCCACCACGCCGGAATACTATCCTCTTTCACTGAACGCGCTGGTGAATGCCTGTAACCAGAAAAACAATCGCGAGCCGGTGATGACGCTCGATGAAGACGCCGTGCGAGCGGCGCTGCATGAGCTGTCCAGGTCGCGTCTGGCGCAGCAGTCGCGCGACTCGGGCCGCGTGGCAAAATATGAGCACACGATCCAGGAGGCGCTGAACCTGACGCGCGCCGAAGCCGCTGTGCTGTGCGTGCTGCTTCTGCGCGGGGCGCAGACTCCAGGCGAGCTGCGCGGACGCACGGAGAGGATTTTTCCGTTTGAAGAGGTCGCCGACGTGCTTGCCGTGCTGCAGCGGCTGATGATGCATGAGCCAACGCTGGCGCGCATTTTGCCACGCCAGCCCGGCACCAAGGAATCGCGCTATACGCATCTGTTTGCCTCCGACCCGGACGAGCCGGAGACCTTGCCGCTGGCACCGGATGATGCAAGCTGGTTTGCGCCGCCGCCGGTGATCGCGGCGCGCGAAGAGAGCTTTGACTTTCAGCGGCCAGCGGTCGAGGACGCGCCCTCAGCGGTGGAAGCTGTAGCTGAGCCTGTGGATCTGAGCGAGCGCGTGGTGCAACTGGAAGCGGAAGTGGCTGTGCTCACGCGTGAACTGCTGGAGTTGCGACGGATGGTGGAGGCGATGCGCAAAGGAACGGGGCGATAGAGGCTCCCAAATGACCGGTGGCTGCGCTCAGTTCTGCTCCTGAAGCTGGAAGCGCTGCACCAAAGAATTGAGCTGGCTGGCGGTGGTGAGCATTTGGTGGCTGGCATCGACGACCTTGCTTGATCCGCTGGCTGCATGCCATCCCGGAGACGGAGGAACTCCTGCGCTTCACTGTGAGCGGCGTGATCGATGGTATCGACGCGGCGATTGACCTCAGTCGCCAGATGAACAATCTTCTCCAGAGCATCCCCGGCTTGCGCGGCCGCCTCAACGCCGTGACTTGCGCGTTGGCGAACACTTTCAATGCCGCTGAGCGTTCCTTCGGCTTCCGTGCTGATTCCCTGCACAATCTCGGCCACTTGCTGGGTTGCCTGGGTGGTGCGCTCGGCCAGGCGACGCACTTCACCGGCGACGATGGCGAATCCACGTCCTTGCTCACCGGCATGCGCAGCTTCGATGGAGGCATTGAGCGCCAGCAGATTGGTGCTTTTGGCGATGTCTCGAATGGCATCGACGATGGAGTGAATCTGCGCTGCCTGCGCGTGAAGTGCCTGCACCCGCTGCTCGCTGATCTTTGTATCGGAGGCGATGGATTCCATTTCGCTCACCACGGCGGCAACCTTCTTGCCGCCTTCGTGGGCTGCCTGAGCCGCCGAGCGAGCCAGTTCTGCTGCCTCGCCGGTGTGCCGGGAGATGCCTTCGATACTTGAAGCCGAAGATACGATGACCGAAACGGAGTCATCCATGCGCTTCTGCTGCTCCAGAATGGACGTGCCGCTGGCCACGGCAATGCTGCGAATTTCGTTTGACTTCTCGTTGGTTGCCGCTGAGCTGCCGCGCACTTCAAAAAGCAGTTGACGCAACTTCAGCACAAACGCGTTGAATCCTTGCGCGAGCAGTCCAATCTCGTCCTGGCGATCCTCTTCGAGCAGCGTATTCAGATTGGCGTCTCTGAGCTTTTCTGCAATATCCAGAAGCGGAGCAACGACCACATGCTTGAGCAGCGAGAACTGCACCGTGAGCGACAGAGCGAGCAAAAATGCGACGACAAGTAGTAGCTTGATGGTGATGCTGGCCACATCCTGCCAGATGTCGGCCATGGGATATGCGGCCAAGAGCGTATATCCCCAGCGCGGATAGACTTTCGATTCCATGACCCAGCCGCGAATCCTGCCTCGCAGAACATCATATATCTGACCATCGGACAAGTTTCCGCCATGAAATATGACTGTTCCATCCGGCTTCAACAGGGCAAGAAATCCGTGATCGAGGATGCGAGCCGAGCGAATGCTTTCGTCAAGCGACGTCAGGCTGTCCAGACGATAGCCGACGTACCAGATGCCGATTACAGTACCGCTGGCGTCCTTCATCGGCTCGTAATCTGTGAGATACGGAAAGTTGAGGATATCGACCACTCCCGTAAAACCCTTACCCTGCTGGATAGCGGCATACGCCTTGCTATCGTGTGCGAGGACTGTACCGACAGCACGTGTTCCATCCGGCTTGGTGACGTTGGTGGAAACGCGGAGATAATCTGAGCCGGTGCGCACAAACAGAGTCGCGGTTCCGCCCGCAAGTCGTCGCACGGAATCGACAAGCTGAAAGTTCATGTTCTGCGAAGCTGATCCCAGGCGCAGATCGGGCACGGTGCGACCGGCCACAACGGTTGTACCGGAGATCTGCGGAGTGCCGGTGCGAAGCCCCTGATCGATCAGCACGTGCATGCCTGTATGCACGGCATCGGTGGTCATCGAGTCAATATTGTCAAGTCCGCGAATCAGCGACTGCTGGTCCGCGGAGATCTGCTGCTGGGCAACGTTCAGGTCGTGTTCCTTGGTAACCATCCACCCGATGGCTCCGAAAAGCAGGCCTACCGCACTCATGGCGGCACCTGTCATCCACAAGAAACGGAATCCGAGCGAACGCGTTTTCATGGGTCAAGCCTCATGGAAATTCAGTGTGAGCCGAGCTACACGTTTCCTATCGACCTGCGGGCGGGGAACATCAATAGAACAAGCGAAAGAATGGAAAATATCCAGATGCTGGAGTCCAATCCTTGCCTCAGCCGAAGCTGCTTTTCTATTCAGCTTGCCGAGCGGAGGGCATTGCTTTTATCGTTCTCTTTCCAGATGTATCAGGAGATTCCTCATGTCCAAGCAGATTCCGTCCACGCCATCCGGGGTATCGGTGGACGCGCAACGAACAACCGCCGCCACGCCAACTGCGGTTGAACCGCTCCTTCAGGACCGACGGAGTTTTCTTCGCACCGCCGGAGTTTTGACCGCAGCAAGTCTTGCCGGTCCGCGTCTCCACGCGCTGGTAGCTCAGCCCCAGTCTGAATCTGCAACCACCTCAGCCAATGACCGGATTCGTCTGGCTCTGGTAGGCGCGGGCGGTCAGGGGCAGTACGACACAAGCGTTGCGTTGCAGGTGCCGGGCGTTGAGCTGGTGGCTGTCGCAGACTGCTATCAGGGCCGGCTCGACCACTGCCGCGAGCGCTGGGGCAACGCGCTGTTCACGACGCGCGATTATCGCGAGATTCTGGCTCGCAGCGACGTGGACGCCGTGCTGGTGGCCACGCCCGACCACTGGCACAAGCAGGCCGCCGTGGACGCCATGCGCGCGGGCAAGGATGTGTACTGTGAGAAGCCGATGATCCACCTCTACTCCGACGGGCCGGAGATGATCGAAGCGGCGCGCTCGACGGGGCGCATTTTACAAATTGGTTCGCAGCGCGTCAGCTCGATGCTTTACGCCAAGGCTCGTGATCTGCTGGCTGCGGGGGCGATTGGCCAACTCAACATGGTGACTGCGCACTGGGATCGCAACTCCGCCATTGGCGCATGGGATTACACCATCCCGCTGGACGCTTCGACTGAAACCTGCGACTGGACGCGCTTCCTGGGCACAGCGCCGCAGATTCCCTTCAGCGCCGAGCAGTTTTTCCAGTGGCGCAAGTGGAAAGCTTACGGCTCCGGGGTGGCAGGCGATCTCTTTGTCCACCTTTTCAGCGGGACGCACTTCATTACCGGCAGCAAAGGACCAACGCGAGCCATGGCCACTGGCGGTTTGCGCTTCTGGAAGGATGGTCGGAACGTTCCAGATGTAATGCTGGCGCTGTTTGACTATCCGGAAGGATTCAACCTGAATCTGCGCGTGAACTTTGTGGACGGCGGACAGGAAAACGAGGGGCTGACCTTCACCGGATCGGAGGGCATTCTG
This sequence comes from Acidobacteriota bacterium, assembly GCA_021846065.1. The sequence goes on along the minus strand of JAJZCP010000038.1, from coordinate 3,757 downwards.
GAGATCGCAGGTAACGCGGTGACCGTGAGCCGCACACCGCGAGAGACCGCGCCAGGACTGACCGTGGGCACTTTTACGGAGGCCATGCAGCGCACGATGCGCAAGCAGTACGCGATGCGCCATCCGGCGCAGCACCCTGTCGGCCCACCGCCGGTGGCGCTCGATCGCTACGCGGCTCCGAATGGGTACAACGACAGCTATGACCACTTCGCGAACTTCTTCCACGCCGTCCGCACACGCACGCCCGTCGTGGAAGACGCCGTCTTTGGCTTTCGCGCAGCGGGCGCAGCGCTGCTGAGCAATCTGAGCTATGAGCGCGACTCGATCGTCCATTGGGATCCGATCGCCATGAAGATTGTTTAAATTTGTGCGCATCGGCCACCCCAGCCGATACCATGAACCTGTGATGCTCAGCTTTGCGCATTACTGTCACTGACTGGAGCCGTCCTCATGGAATTTCACATTGCACGTTCGCTGCGCAACCAGCTCCAGGTGGATGGATTGCTTTTCAGCTTTACGGGCAATGCAATCTTTGCCGACGTGACGGCGTGTCGTCGATTTGCCACGCGGCTGACCCAGTTGCGCCAGGCGCAAAGCGACCCGGAGCGAGTGGTTCACGCAGGCGCGCTTTTTGCCATGGGCATTATCGATGAGCTGAGCCACGCGCTCATCGCCCACTATCGACGGGAGATCGATCCAACACTGCACGCCGACGCGCTGCGCCAGTTCTCGGAGCAGATTGGCGCAGAAAATCTGGATCGGCTGCTGCTGACCTTCGTCGAGCGCTTTCCCAGCGTCGCGGTCTATCAGGGACTGGTGACGGCAACCCAGTGGCTGGCCGGCACATCTGACGGAATCTCGCATCGCGAGGCCGCCCTGGAAGAGCTGATGCTGCTGTGGCTGGCCAATCGGAATCCTGCGTTTGCGAAGTTTCGCGAGATATTCGACGACACGGAGCTGCGCGTGGAGACCGACTATACTGCGGTTTCCGCCGCGCTGCCGGAGTTCCTGAATTCGCGCCCGCCGCTGGACGCCGAGATCGGCACGCTCTATCAGGCGCTGGCCGCGCCGATGCTGGCCGCGCCGGAGTCGATCACGGCGCAGCTTGAGTTCATTCGCGAGCGCTGGACGCCGCTGCTTGGACCCGACACCGGCCAGGAGCTGCGACGGCTTCTGCTGGCCATCAGCACCGTCCGCGAAGAAGAGATCGCGATCTGGATGCAGTTCAACCCGCCGGGACCGGATCGGCATCAGCACGGCGCGCCCGGACGCAGCGACCATGGATTTCGCGGCGATGAGTATGTGGGTTTTGATGAGGACTGGCAGCGCGAATTTGTGATTGGCCCGGATGGTCAACGCACGCGCCGCTATTCGGCGGACTATCAGGCCCCGCTGCACGAGTATGAGGCCTTCAGCGCCGATCAGGCGTGGATGCCGAACGTTGTGCTGCTGGCCAAGAGCACCTATGTCTGGCTGGAGCAGCTTTCGCAGAAATATCTTCGGCACATTCATCGTCTCGATCAGATTCCCGACGAAGAGCTGCAACTGCTGGCCGCGCGCGGCATCAATGCGTTGTGGCTGATCGGCCTGTGGGAGCGCAGCATCGCCTCGCGGACGATCAAGCGGCTGCGTGGGCAGGCCGACGCCGTGGCCTCAGCGTATTCGCTGCGTGACTACTCGATTGCGGAAGACCTGGGCGGAGGCAGCGCCTATGCCAGCCTGCGTGATCGCGCTGCGCGGTTTGGCGTTCGACTGGCGAGCGACATGGTGCCGAATCACATGGGCATCGACTCAAACTGGGTGATTGACCACCCGGATTGGTTTCTGTCGCTGCCGTACAGCCCGTTTCCCGGCTACAGCTTCAACGGGCCGGATATCTCACCGGACAGCCGCGTTGAAATCAAGATCGAGGACCACTACTACGACCAGAGCGACGCCGCCGTGGTCTTTCGGCTGCGCCATCACCACGACGGCCAGACGCGCTTTGTCTTCCACGGCAACGATGGCACCTCGTTTGCGTGGAACGACACGGCACAGCTCGACTACTCCAAACACTGGGTACGCGAGCACGTGATCCGGACCATCCTGCACGTGGCGCATATGTTTCCGATCATCCGCTTTGATGCGGCGATGGTGCTGGCCAAGCGTCATGTGCAGCGGCTGTGGTTTCCACTGCCCGGCACCACCGGCTCCATCCCTTCGCGCGCGGAAAGCGCCATCTCACAGGAGGAGTTTGACGCGCTGATGCCTGCCGAGTTCTGGCGCGAGGTGGTGGATCGCGTGGCCGCGGAAGTGCCCGGCACGCTGCTGCTGGCTGAGGCTTTCTGGCTGCTGGAAGGCTACTTCGTCCGCACGCTCGGCATGCACCGCGTCTACAACAGCGCCTTCATGCATATGCTGCGCGATGAAGAGAACGCCAAATATCGTTCCTATCTGAAGAAGACCATCGAGTTTGATCCGGACATTCTCAAGCGCTATGTCAACTTCATGAGCAATCCCGATGAGCGCACGGCGATCGACCAGTTTGGCGATGGCGACAAGTGTTTTGGCGTGGCCACACTTCTGGCGACACTCCCGGGATTGCCCATGTTTGGCCACGGGCAGATCGAGGGCTACACCGAACGCTACGGGATGGAGTTCAAACAGGCGCGCATGAGCGAGCAGCCGCGCGCAGAGCTGATTGCGCGGCACCAGCGCGAGATTGCACCGCTGCTGGAACGCCGCTGGCTCTTCAGCGAGAGCACGCACTTTGTTCTGTTCGATTTTGTCACCGATCACGGCGCAGTGGACGAGAATGTTTATGCGTACTCGAACCGAGCCGGAGACCAGCGCGCGCTGGTGCTTTATAACAATCGCTTTGGGTCGACGCGCGGCCACCTGTTGATCTCGGCTGCCTACATGGACAAGGAATCGGGACGGATGCGCCAACGCGTGCTGGCCGACGCGCTGGACCTGCCGCATGAACAGGGGCTGATCGTGGCCTGGCGCGATCAGGCGACCGGACTCAAGCATCTGCGCCGCGCCACCGACTTCCACACCTATGGTCTTCAGCTTGAGCTGCACGCCTATCAGCGCGCCGTGCTGCTGGACTGGCATATCCTGCTCCCCACAGAGGATGCTCCCTGGGATGCGCTGTGCGACTCCCTGGCCGGACGCGGCGTCAATGATCTGGACGAGGCGCTTGGCAGGATGCGCCTGCGCCCACTGCATGAGGCGCTGGCCAATGCACTCGCGCGCGAGTCACTCCACAAGCTGGTGCAGCTTGCTTCGGCTCCCCCATCCACCAGTTGCGCAGAGTTGACTTCGCTGCTGCGCTCGGCGAATCAACTGGCTCGGATGGTGGAACAGGAGTTGCCCGAAGCGATGACTGCGGCGGCGACGACGGATGCCTCAGACTCTCTGACAGTTTCTGGCACCCGCAATGCCGCCAAAGCAAGCGCGAGCCTCGATCCACCCGCAGCAATCGTCTCCGGGAAAGCTGCGCATATGGCCGAGCCGAAACTGGGGCTGCCTCTGCTGGCCGCGACTCGCCTGCCTGCTTTGTCGCAGCATTTTTCGGTGGCTTGGCCGACGGCGGTCCGCACGCTGCTACCCACCTCCGCCAGTCAATCCCTGGAACTGACATGGGCGCCGCTGCTGGCCTGGCTGCTGCTTGATTCTCTGTTGCCGCACAGTGCGTCGCATCCTTGGCTGGCGGCACAGTCCGCGGCACAGTTCTTTGACGAGCTGTATCTGCGCCCGGGGCTGGCCGAGCATC
>JAJZCP010000037.1 GCA_021846065.1 Acidobacteriota bacterium | reverse complement strand
AGAGCTTGCCACCAGCCTCAAGATAGAGCGGCCGGGCCGGGCTTGCACAGCCGGAGTCGCAGCTCTGCGGCCACTTGGCATAGGTGTCCCAGCGGTCCGCGCCCGTGTCGTAGATCCAGACCGGCGGCGTATCCGCCTTGGGAGAGCCGGGCTTCAGATACTGGTTGAAAAACGGAAGCAGCACATCGCGCCGCCACTGCTCGGCCGTATCCGTCGCCCACACAAAGGGTCCAATGGCGCGGCCCTGACGATTGATCTGCGAGTGAAACCACGGCCCGATCACCAGAAAGTTCTTCGTGTTGGTCTTGTCCTGCGGCTCCCATGCACGATAGCTGTGGTTGGCTCCGTACATATCCTCCTGATCCCACTCGCCCTGTTCCCACATCGTTGGCACCGTCAGCGGAGTCTTCGCAATGCGCTTGTCGAGCGCCTGTGCCTGCCAGAAGCCGTCATAGGCCGGATGCTCCTCAATATCCTTCCAGAATGGCAAGGTGTCCATATTGCGTGCGCGGGCAAAGTTGCCGGCTGATCCCGCCTCCAGAAAATTGGTATAGTCGTCGCCTGGATGCGGCACCATCACTCCATTGCCCCGTCGCGAGGTCTGCATGAGCACATAGTCGATATTCGGCTGGCGAAAGGCGCCGTAGTGAAACCAGTCGTCCCCCATCCAGCCATCCACCATCGGGCTTTCCGGAGCCGCCACTTTCAGCGCAGGATGCGGATGCAGCAGCGCCATGACCACCGTGAATCCCTCGTAGGAGCTGCCAATCATGCCCACGCGCCCGTTGGACTCCGGCACGTGCTTCACCAGCCAGTCAATCGTATCCCAGCCGTCGGTGGTGTCATCCGCGCCGCTGTTGTTGTAGCCGGAGCCAAGCGGAGGCGGCGTCATTAGATACGCGCCCTCCGAGCCGTACTTGCCGCGCACATCCTGATAGACGCGGATATATCCGGCACGCACAAAATCCTGGTCTGAAAGCGGCAGCGCGTCGATCAGGTGCAGCGCATCCGGGGTACCGATGCGATGCGCAGCATCGTAGGGCGTTCGCGTGAGGACAATCGGCGCATCGTGCGCTCCGCGCGGTATCCAGATGACCGTGTAGAGCTTGACGCCATCGCGCATCGGCACCATCTCCACCCGCTTGGTGTAGTCCCGCTCCGCCTTGGGCGGCTCGTAGTGGTCATTCCGGTCGTTGGTGTAGAGCTTCTGCTGGGCTGCTGCAGCCAGCCCCATCCCGGCAAGCAAGCCTACGGCCACTACTGTCTTCGCAAAGTTCATGCTGACCCATCCCTCTGGCTAAGATTGTTTCGGCTTTGGATTTTTGCTGCGCGATCGATCCCCGGAGTGCATTGCCACACGCATCCGCAATGCCGCATACCGCCAACTTCGCCATCCATCCCAACATGCTACGCCCACGCCGGGCAATTCCGTCACCTTTTCAAACAGGTTCCATCCCGGCATCCATTATCGCTGCTCTTCACTTCAGGCCAGGATGGGTTCCTCTGTCGACAGACTCTCCGGAGCCGGAAGCCTGTGGCACTGGCCCTCTGGCAGTATGCGAAACGGTGTCGGCGGAGGGTTGCGCCGCAACTCCTCCTCCAGCGCCAGAACCGGGTCCATCTCTCCATCGTCGGCCAGCGAGAAGGTGCCGTAATGGATGGCAATCGACTCCTGCGGCTGCAGGATGCGATGCACAGCAACCGCCTCAGCGGGGCTCATGTGGACACTGCCCATGAACCACTCCGGCTGATAGGCTCCGATCGGCAGCATGGCCAGCCGGATGGGACCAAGGTCGCGGGCGATCCCGGAAAAGAATGGTCCGAAGCCGGAGTCCCCGGCAAAGTAGAGCGTGCCCGAAGGCAGCGCTACAGCCCAGCCGCACCACAGCGTCCGGTAGCGGTCCAGCATGCCGCGCGCGGCAAAGTGCTGGGCTCGCACACAGTGCAGCGTGGCAGCACCAAAGGGCGCACTCTGGCCCCAGTCCAGCTCCACAATCCTGCGAAAGCCAAGCCTGCGCAGCAGCCGCGCCAACCCCAGCGGACAGGCAATGGCAGGAGCATCCCGCTGCACCAGATGCCGCAGCGTGGGCAGATCGCAATGATCGTAGTGGTTGTGGCTCAGCAGGATCAGATCAATCTTTGGCAGCTCTTCCAGGCGAATGCCGGGAATACGATGGCGACGCGGCCCGGCCCAGGAGACCGGGCTGCAGCGCTCGCTCCAGATCGGGTCTGTCAGAATATTCAGCCCCTCGGTCTGCAGGAGCACGGTCGAGTGGCCAACAAAGGTTACGGCCAGTTCTCCGTCTGTCACGCGTGCTTCGGGAGCAGGGCCGGGAGTGGCAGGAATCGTCCGTCGCCACGGGCCCGGAACACTTGTCCGCCGCCAGCGCAGCACATCTTTCAGCGTGTGTGGAGCGATGCCAGGATTGAAGAATCTTCCTTTGCGGCAGTGGTCGGAATCGGGATATCGCATGTGCCTCTGGGATTTCCTGACGCACCAAGCCTCAGCGCTGGCGAAGAATCGCAGCGGCAATCGCCAGGCTCTCAGCGTCGGTAAGAGTTTCGTGACCGGGCATCTCCGTGCCGGGAATGCCGTATTTACTGATGCGAGCAAGGGCGGCAAGTTGCAAAGAAGGATTTGCCGCAGGTTCCGCTCCTGGAATCGGCAGCGAAACCGGACCTGCGGCAAGCGCCGCAAATTGCGGACCAAACCGGCGGTCTGCCGAACTGCTATGGCATTGGGTGCAAAATTCTCCGTATAGCTGGCTGCCGTCCAGCCTGTGACTCTCGACCAACGCCGCAGCAGATGGCTGCCACGTGCGAATCCATGCCGCCCGCTGCGCTGCCGCACCCGGTGCATGCAGGCTGGAAAGGTAGGCCACCAGCGCAGTGCCCCTTGAGCTGGAAAACAGCCCTGGATAGCTGGGCATGGGCGAGCTAGGGGACAGTGCTCGCGGATCTTCCAGATGCAGTTGTAGCCAGAGTGGCGTGCGGCGTGCCCCCACCTGCGCCAGATCCGGTCCCTGACGACGATTGCCAATCAGCGGCGGACGCTGCTGACGAGTTTCAGCCAGCGACGAGGCAGGCCCCCAAAGCGCCACGTCCGGCGAATCCGGCCGCACATACTGCGAGTGGCAATGGATGCATCCTTCCGCGATGTAGACCTGCCTTCCCTGCTCCACCAGCGGAACTGGTTGCAGCGTTGGCTGGCGCTGCAGGGTCCAGGCCACTGCCATCCCGACAAGGATCAGGGCCAACTGCGCATAGCCTGAGGCGGAGATGCGCAGCGGAAACACAAACAGCAGGCAGGCTGCCAGCACAAACCATCCCGGCACATGATGCAGGTTCTGGGCCATGCCAATTCCCAGCGCCGAGCCCATCCATCCCGCGACGGCGTAGAGCGCTCCGGCGCGACGGCCGACTGCAGGACCAGCCAGCAGCAACGCCGGCGTTGCCACCAGCGCCACCGAGTAGAACGAAACTCCCACCGGATACAGCAGCGCGGCCAGACCGATCATGCCCGGATGCGCCAGCGCCAGGCAGGCCAGCCCCAGGATGCCCAGAGCCAGGCTCAGCGTGATGCGCAAACCGTGCCGCTGCAGCAGCCAGACTGCCAACAGTGCCGCCGCCAGATGCAGGCCGCCGGTCCGCATCAGGTGCAGGTCGCCGGACCAGGTTCCGGCCTTCAGCACCGGGGAGTTCTGAATAATCAAAAACGCCGCGGAATCCAGCCATACCAGCGCCGTGAACCAGACCACCAGCCACGGAAACGACGGCAGCCCAGAACTGGCTCGTCCCACCTGCGGCATCGCTGATGCTTCCGGATACAGCTTCGAGAGCCTGGCCAGCACAGCCCCCGCAAAGCACAGCAGCGCGGCCACCGCTGCAATTCCGCTTGCAGATGCCTGGAAAAGCGGCGGCAGGTTGCAGACAAGGTAACCCAAACCCGTACCCCATCCTACCTTCCACAGCGGATGTCCGGGGCCGGTCCAGCGTGGCAGATGCGTGACCAGCGTGACCGTAAGCAGACCCAGCGCCAGCCCAATGCATGCGGCCACTGTGGCCGCCAGCACCGGCGTGAGCGGCAACATTGACAGCACAGCGGCAAAGCCGCAACCCCAGAAGCCAAACTGCAGACGCAACCGCGGACAGGACCATCGGCGCAGCCGCGGCGTCAGCAGGCTGATGCCGACCCCGCCCAATGCCATGGCTGCCATCACCGGTCGCAGCATCGGCTGCGTGAGTCCCAACTCGGCCAGTCTGCGAAGAAATCCAAACTGCGCAAAGATCAGGAAGTAGATATAGGTAATGGCGACAAAGAGGGTCCCGGGCAGAGCTGCCAGGACGGAATCCGCCCCACCCGCCAGAGATTCGTCTTGCGATTTCTCAGCCATGGAGCCTCGCTTCGGGGATTGCTTGCGGCATCAGCCAGCCCAATCGCAGGCCGGTCCATTGCAGTCCGGCATACAGGCCATCGGTCAGCACCACACTGATCCACCGCGGCTCCAGGGCATGTCGCGCAAGCTCTACCAGCACAAAGGCAGCTACCAGAGTGCGCACAAGTGCCGTGATCTCCCACTGCGTCCTCCATCGGGTCGCGGCCATCGGCTGCGAAGAGAAGGCCACCAGCCAGTAGCTCAATCCCACTGCCAGCACAAACACGCCGATGTACTGCAGAAACACGATCGGCTCCGGAGCCACGGTCAGTCCCATCCATCCCAGCGTGAGGCGCGGTGCCACCAGCAGCGCTGCTCCGGTAGCAGCGTCGGAGCCACCGGCCACAAGTTGATACCCCAGCAGCAGTCTTTTCTTCATGGAAGTTTCCTCGCCCTTGTCATTGCGCTGGCTATGGGTGGGCGGCTCTATCCGCACAGTCTGCGACGAGAGCGTTGCAGCAGCGCTCTCTGCCTGCCTGCAAGATTGTGCACCGGTCAGCTGCACGAGCCAGTCGGCGCCGGCAGCAGTCATTGCCAGCCCCTGGAGAAGCCGCAGCAGATACAGTCCATTCCGCATGGCACCGGGAACCATGGTAAACGCCGGATCAGCGCCCTCCACCCATCCGGCAGCCGAGAACAACACCACATAGAGCAGCGTCGCCATATTCCAGGTCCAGAACGACCATCTGCCATCCAGCCGCGCACCTGTCTCGCCCAGCAGCACAATCGCCACTACCAGCAGCAGACTGGTCACAAAGCCAGCCATCGCCAGAATGGAATGCGCCACAAGTGCGTCGGTGAACTTGATGCGATCCAGCACTCCCGGCAGAAAGCTGATGCAACCCGCCACGACCAGCAGCGCCCACCAAGCCTCCGTTGCCCACAGCCACCGACGCGCCGCAGCTGGCCAACAGAAACACTCCAGATAGGCCGGCGTCAGAATCGCCCACGGCAGCAGCGACAGGACCGCCAGATACTCCACCGGCAGGTGATGACTGGCATCGGCGCCTCCGCTCATCCGCGGCAGCATCGCCAGCACTGCCAACTCCAACAGGAAATAGCCCACGTTCAGCGCAACCACGACGCGAACCCGTCCCCGCAGCGGTTGCCGCCGGACCAGCGACAGCGGCAGCACAAACAGAATCAGCACAACGGCCAGCGAGGACTCCAGCTGACTGGCGCCCGTCGGTCCCCCGGTGGACGGATTCACCGCCGGGTAGATCGCAGGATCCGTAGCCCGATACAGCAGGAACGGCACAGCCGCCAGCAGCAACAGCCCGCTTCCGGCCAGCAGACGGTGCCTCCGCGGCACCGAGGATCGGCCTTGCCCATACGCAACCGCCAGTGCAAGCCACAGCATGCCCAGCGCAACCGGAAACAGCATGCGCGGATAGCCGCTCCAGTCCAGAAACAGCTTGCCCGTTACCCGGCCATGCAGCCAGTCCAGCGCGCCTGCAGCCAGAGCAATTGTCCACAACCAGACCGCTGCCCGTGCCAGGGTAGCTGCCGTAGCGCTCTGCAGCCGATACAGCGGAAACAGCCAGGCGACAAGCGGCAGCGCCACCCAGCCATATAGCTCGGCGTTCATGTGCACCGGCATCCAGCGCCCATAGGTAAGCGGACCCAGGAAATGCCCCGCATGCGGGAACAGCAGCAGCAAGGCCAGCCCATCGCCGATCAGATTCGCCAGCAGCAGCCAGGCGAAGGCATGCAGGAGGGTGAAGCGTACCAGTCCGGGCTGGAGCGAACTCTGGCTGCCTGCTGCCACACGTGTCATGGATTACCCCGCAGTCCGCGCGCCGCTGCCTGCGCTGTCCATCATCTTTCCATCGTGCATCTCCAGCAGCCGATCGCAGCGGGCTGCCAGCGCGCGGTCATGCGTCGCCATCACCAGCGTGATCCCTTCCCGATCCACCAACTCCAGCAGCAGGGCAAAGATCTGTCGGCTGGTCGCCTCGTCCAGCGCACCCGTTGGCTCATCGGCCAGCAGAATCGATGGGCGATTCATCAGCGCGCGGCACAGCGCCGTACGCTGTCGCTCTCCACCCGACAGCTTCTGAATCCGCTGCTGCAGGCGGTGGCTCAGGCCCGTTCGATCGGCCAGCTGATGCAGCCGCTCCATTGCCTCGGCCCGCGGCACTCCGGCAGCCACCGTGGGAATCAGGCAGTTTTCCGTCAGCGTCAGGTCGGGCAGCAGGTTGTGCAGTTGAAAGACAAACCCCACGTGATGGCGCAGCATGGTCTGCACCATACGGCCCGGACGCAGCGGCTGGCCGCGCACCACGATCTCGCCGGAATCCGGAGAGTCCAGGCCGCCGAGGAGATGCAGCAGCGTGCTTTTCCCGCAGCCCGACGGCCCGCACAGAGCCACCGTCTGTTGGGGATACACCTCGAGCGAGACGCCGTGCAGGACCGGGATGGCACCGTTCTCATAGGCCTTGGTCAGTCCCTCGGCCCGCAGAATCGGCTCGTTTGGCGTGGCTTTCCCCACTGGCATGCTGCTATTCAAAACGCAACGCCTCCACTGGGCGCACCCGCATCGCATATGCTGCCGGATACAGCGCTCCGGCAATGCCCGTGCCGATGGCCAGTACTGCGACGGCAAGCAGCAGCCCCGGAGACATTGTGGCATCCACATAGCCATGCAGCATGGGGACCGACTTCAGTACCATCACGGCCAGCGCCCCCGTTCCCAGCCCCACCACGGAACCGGTGAACGAAACCACCGCAGCTTCGCCCAGAATCAGTGCCGTCAGCTGGATCGGAGAAAATCCGTTCACGCGCAGAATCGCAATCTCGCGTATCCGCGTAAAGACCGACATGATCATCGTATTGGCAACCCCAAGCCCGCCCATCAGCACTCCGGCCAGCCCGACCGCCCAGGCCGTAGCCTTCAGGATCTTGAACTGCGAATAGGTGTTGTTGAACTCCTGATCCTCCAGCGCAATCAGTGTGGGAAACTCCCGCTGCATCCGGGCCTTGAATGCTGCCGCATCGCTGGCGTGGCGCAGCTTTACCGTAACCACCGAGGCGATGCCCTGCTTGTGAAAGAATCGCTGCGCCGTGGCCAGCGGCATAAAGACGCCACCATCCTCGAATCCATTGCGTGTGCGCAGAATACCGTCCACCGTGAAGTGGCCGTTACCCAGCGCAATCGTGGAGTGCAGTTGCGCATGCAGAAACTCGGCAGCGCGTTCGCCCAGCACCACGGAGTCGGCGCCATTCGAGCCACCTGCACCCTGTCCTGCCGTGCGAAAGGCCGCATCCGAACCGGCCACCCACGTCGCGCGTGTCAGCCGCGTATCCGTCGCCGTTACGCCAAAACAGGTGATGATTGGCTGCGTTGGACTGGCCACAATCCCAAACAGAACCGGGTTTGCATGCTCCACCAGCGTCCACGTCGGAATCGCATCGATCGCCGACTGGGGAACACTGGAAAAGAACAGATCCGCAACATTGCGCTCAAAGACCACAATCTGGCTGTCGGCGGAAAGCAGGCTGGAAAACATGCCCACCGCCCCTTGCAGAATGGTCACCACCGTCAGCATTGCAGCCACGGCAAAGGCAATCCCTGCCACCGAAATTGCGGTTCGGATACGGTGTCGGCTGAGATTGGTCAGGATGAGTCGCAGAAAGATCATGACGCCAGCGCCAGTGCGGCCAGCCGCGCGCGATGAGGCGAATGCAGCACCAACAGCCGGTTCAACTCCGCATCCAGCTGCAGCCGCATCGATGCCAGGAAGACAAACTCCGGATGCGCGGCCACCAGCCGTCGCACCGCTCCGGCCGCCAGACGGATCTGCCTCGCCGTCTTCATGCAGGCTGCATCCAGCCCGCATTCCAGTGCCAGATTCGGCCGCTCCAGCAGCGCATCGCGCCGGGCCGTCTTGCCGCAGGCATCCCCGGTATGCAGCACATCCTTCAGATCATCCAGTGACTGATACGCCAGCCCCCACAGCACGGCAATCCGCTCCAGGCGCTCGATCATGCGCGACGTGCTGCCGCCCAGAATGGCCGGCAACACCAGCGGCAGCCGGATCAGCGAGACCGTTTTGCCCACGGCAATATTTTGTGGGGAATGCGCGCTGCGGGCCTGGGCATAGTGCAGGTCCAGGCTTTGCCCCTGCAGCAGTCCGCCCACGCCCAGATGCTGCTCCACGTAGCGCAGTCCCGCCTGCTGCTGCTCCAGCGGCAGACCAGCCGCGGCAGACCAGATCATGCCATACGCGCGGTTGATAAGCGCCAGGGCCGCCAGCATCGCCGCGCCTTCCCCAAATCGCTGATGCACACACGGTACGCCGCGACGGCTGGTCGCATCATCCATCGCAGGCAGGTCGTCAAAGACCAGAGCAGCCGTGTGAAAGTATTCCATGGCAATGGCAAGCTGGCGTCCGCGCTGCCCTTCGGTATCCAGACCCGTGGCCCGCGCCATCTGCCAGGCCAGCATCGCACGCACCATGCTCCCGGGTCGCGCCAGCGTGGCATGGATGGCAGAGGCCAAGTGCGGCTCCAGATGCTCCGGCAATGCCATGCCGCTCGCGTAGGCCTGCTCCAGTTCAAGGCGCAGGGAAGATTCCGGCAACGGCATGCATCACTCCTGGAGATGGATCCTTGAGCCCCGGTAATCCTTGGGCTTTCTACAACGTTGGACGTTCTTTGGAGTGCCCGGGAAGAGTCCTCGATTCTGAATTTTTTGTCACAATCCCATATCCCGCTCTCCGTAGACGCTGCTTCTGCACGCCTTCCGCTCGGGATGACACCTGCTTCCCTCCTGAAATAAATCGATTAATTCCCTTGTTCATTCCCCAATCCATTCTGTAGGATTGGGTGTCCTGAAATCGGGTCTCGGAAGCAGTTCGTAACGATTCCCGACAGATCGGACACATCGGGAGTCTGGCTCTCTGCGATGCCATGCACAACCGGACAGGGAATATTGGACTGGAAATTACGGAGGAAGATTCGATCCATGCATATACGCAATGCAATTCTGGCCCTGAGCATGGGTGCTGGAGTTCTGGCTGCCGTGCCTGTGGCATCGGCACAGACGACCACCCCGCCCACCCCCATCGAGGCGACTCTGGATGCCACGCATCCGGCCACTCCCGTCTCCGACTACGTCTTCGGCATGTTCATTGAGCATATCGGCAAAA
>JAJZCP010000036.1 GCA_021846065.1 Acidobacteriota bacterium | reverse complement strand
CGCTCTGCAACACCTACAGGCATGGGCAATCAGGGAAGCAATTCGATCTCGCTCATTGACAGCTCGAGCGACGCCATCACCAACACCATAGCGGTCGGCAGCGGCCCGGTTGGGGTCAGCATCAATGCCGCCACCGGAATGGCGTACGTCGCGAACAGTCTGGATAACACGCTTTCTGTCGTGAATACCGCCAGCGGCGCGGAGGTTGCCACGCTGGCAACCGGCGCTTCCCCGGCAGCCGTGAGCGCCGATCCGGGAACCAACCGCATCTTCGTCGCAAACAATGGCGACTCTTCCGTCTCGGTCTTTGATGGCGCTTCCAACAGCCTTCTGGCGACAGTGGCGCTGGGCGCGGCTCCTGACGGAATCAAGGTAAACAGTACGACGGGCATGGTATACGTCTCCAGCAGCGCGGCGAACGCCATCACCGTAATCAGCGAGGCCTCCAACCAGGTGACGGCTACGATCACGGTTGGGTATAACTCCCTGGGCTCGCCGCTTACACCGGCTGCGCTCGCCGTGGACCCAGGTTCCAATAAGATTTACGTGGCCAACCGTCTGGGGGTCGTTTCTGTCATCGACGGCACATCCAACAAGGTGACCGCACAGGTTGCGGTGGCGAATTATCCCACGGGCATCGCCGTCGATCCCTCGACCCACGATGTCTATGTTGTGAGCAGCACGGCCAGCACGGTCTCTGTCATTGACGGGTCTGCGAACACGGTGAAGAGTACGGCGAGTGTTTCCCCTGGATCCTTTGGCGTCGCCGTCAGCGCGCCGACGAACCACGTTTATGTCACCTCCGGCAATGCGATCGGAGTGCTGCAGGGCAGCTGATCCGGAAAACGCCCGGTGGCCCATGCGCAGGTGCGATGCTTCGCGATCGTAACCACCATCGAATTTCCGGTGGAATGACCGCGCCAGACAATCCTCGACGAATCCACCGCGATGTCCAGGCGCGGAGGAATGTGGTCCGCGACGTACAATGACAGGTTGCTGCTGCACAGGAGAATTGCGCCCATCATGACGGAAAATGCAGCATCCACGGCCGACGCGACGCAGGTTCCGGTGGCAACCATCGCCGGGCTCGGCAACTTTGACGGGCAGACTGTGGAGCTGCGCGGCTGGCTCTACAATCTGCGCGAAAGCGGCAAGCTGCTGTTTCCCATCTTCCGCGACGGCACCGGCGTGGTGCAGGGCGTGGTGCCTAAGGCGGCCGTTACGCCGGAGGTTTTCGACGCCGTTAAAGGGCTGACGCAGGAGTCCAGCGTGACCGTGCGCGGCAAGGTGCGCGCCGACAAACGCGCTCCCGGCGGGTATGAGCTGGACGTCGAGACGGTCACCGTTCATCACCGCGTGCCGGAAGATACGCCGTTTCCCATCTCACTGAAAGAGCATGGCGTTGAATTTCTGATGGAGCAGCGGCACCTGTGGATTCGCACTCCGCGTCAGACGGCGATCCTGCGGATTCGCGCGGAGATCATGCGCGCGGCGCAAGAGTACTTCGACACGCACGGTTTTGTGCGCACCGATCCGCCGATTCTGACGCCTGCCGCGTGCGAGGGCACCAGCACGCTGTTCCCGGTGGAGTATTTTGGCGAAGAGGCGTACCTGACGCAGAGCGGCCAGCTCTACATTGAAAGCACTGCTATGGCGTTGGGGAAGGTCTACTCCTTCGGCCCCACGTTCCGCGCGGAGAAATCCAAGACGCGCCGCCACCTGACCGAGTTCTGGATGATTGAGCCGGAGGTGGCGTACGCCGGCCTGGATGACCTGATGGTGCTGGCCGAGGAGTTTCTCAGCCACATTGTGCAGCGCGTGCTGGAGAACCGCGCCGCCGACCTGAAGACGATTGGCCGAGATGTCGCGAAGCTGGAGGCCGTGCGCGCCCCGTTTCCGCGCATCAGCTATGACGAAGCCGCGAAGATGCTGGACGAGGCTTATGCCGCGGGCAAGCTGGAGCAGAAATTTGAGTACGGCAATGACTTCGGTTCGCCCGATGAGACGTATCTTTCGGCGCAGTTTGACCGTCCGGTGATGGTGCACCGCTATCCGGCGGCGATCAAGGCGTTTTACATGGAGCCGGACCCGAAGGACCCGAAGTTTGCGTTGTGCGTCGACGTGCTGGCGCCGGAGGGATACGGCGAGATCATCGGCGGCTCGCAGCGCATTGACTCGTATGAGCTGCTGAAGCAGCGGATTGAAGAGCATGGCCTGCCGCTGGGGCCCTTCGAGTGGTATCTCGATCTGCGGCGCTATGGCTCCGTGCCGCATTCGGGATTTGGCATGGGAATTGAGCGTGCAGTGGCGTGGATTTGCGGGCTGGATCATGTGCGCGAGACGATTCCCTTCGCGCGAACGCTGAACCGTATTTATCCCTAAGCTGGCCGGGCGCAGTTCTGCGCCGCGCGGCGGCTCGCACCCTTCAGGCAGGAAATGTTTTATGGCAGAGACAAACGAAGCAAAGCGGATGACGCCGGCGGAGATCGCACCGCCGCAGCGCGGCCACCAGCCGCAGGCAATTGGTGTGCAGACGCTGCCGGGGCGCAATATCCGCATTCTGGGCGTTCCGCTCGATTTAGGACAGTCGCGCCGCGGGGTCGATATGGGGCCTTCCGCCGTGCGTGTGGCCGGGCTGGAGCCGCGGCTGGAGTCACTGGGTCACCAGGTGCAGGACGGCGGCAACATTGCGGTCGAAATCGCCGAGACGCAGAACGTGGGCGAGCGCAACGCCAAGTATCTTGCGGCCATTACGGAGACATGCAGGCACGAAGCGGAGCAGGTGCTCGAGATTCTGGAAGCGGATCAGATTCCGCTTGTGCTTGGCGGCGATCATTCGGTTGCGGCTGGGACTGTCTCTGGCGCGGCGGAGTTCTACCGCCGCAAGAAGAAGAAGATTGGCCTGATCTGGATTGACGCGCACGCGGACATCAATACGCCGGAGACGTCACCCAGCGGCAATGTGCACGGCATGCCGATGGCGGCGCTGCTGGGTCTGGGCCCGGCGCCGCTGCGTGACCTCTTCGGCTGGTCGCCAAAGGTCGCGCCGGAGAATGCTGTTCTGATCGGCGTGCGGGACATTGACGCGACCGAGAAGGAGAACATCCGCCGCGCAGGCATTACTGAGGTCTATACGATGCGCGACATCGACGAGCGCGGCATGCGGACGGTGATGGAAGAGGCGCTGCGCGCGGCTGGCCGCGGTACGGCGGGCTATCACGTATCGCTCGATATGGACTGGATCGATCCGGAAGATGCGCCGGGCGTGGGTACCCCGGTGCGCGGCGGCGCGACCTACCGCGAAGCGCACCTGGCGATGGAGATTATCGCCGACCACGGCCGCATGCTGAGTTTTGAAATCGTCGAGGTCAACCCCGTAATCGACGAGCATAACCGCACCGCAGATCTGGCGGTGGAACTGATCGCGTCCGCCTTCGGCAAGAAGATTCTCTAGGCAAAAGGCATTGGCGCCGTGCAATCGCCCGGACTGGTGCGGTGTTTCAGCCGGCGCGGTGGCTGCGTACGTTCAGCGGGGCTGTGCTCCAGCCGGGAACTCCAGTGGCGGCCGGGCTGGCGGATTGGCAAAAAAGGACGCCGCAAAGACTGCCCCTGGAAACAGCAGGTTGATTGCCAGCGCCTGCTGGAAGTTGCCGGTGCGGGCAAGCGCGACGCTGTATAGAAACGGGCCCATGGCGCTGGCAGCCACAATCCATCCCATACTGAGGCCGGCAATCGCCCCAAGATGACGCCGGCCGAACAGCCTGGGCCATGCGGCTCCGGTCAGCAGAGAATACAACCCGTTCCCGATTCCCATTCCGATCGCCGACAGCGCAAATCCAAGGCTCGACCCATAGTGCGCCAGCCCGACAAGCCCCAGGCATAGCCCAAACTGCATAAAGGCCAGCAGATACTTCAGGGGAATGCGATCGCTGAGTGCGCCGCCCAGCAGGTCGCAGGCCGTCGATACCGCAGCCACGGGCAGAAAGACGCTGAAGGCGTGCGCAGCGGTCATGTTGTCCAGTTCCGCCAGGCGGCCCATGTGAAAGGTGATGGCGGAAACCATCATCGCCTGCCACATGAATCCGCAATTAAAGATCCAAAAAGCAGGCGTCCGCGCCGCCTGCCGGGCTGTGCAGGCCGGCTCCGGATGCAGCCGATGCTCCAACTTCGCCGTTGCTGCGTCCATACCGTCGATGCGCAGGCCGCACTCTTCCGGTGTATTGCGGAAGGTGAGCGATGCGAAAAGCGCCATCGCGAGCAGAACGCCCGCCAGCACCAGCAGCGAGTGTTTCCAGCCCACATGCATGATCAGGTGATTCAGCACCATCGGCGTCACGCCAAAGCCGAACGCTACAAACAGCCCGCTCACTCCGAATACCAGACCGCGGCGGCGTTCAAACCAGCGGCCAATTATTGTGCGCGAGATGACCGTGAGCTGCCCTTGCCCAAAGTGCCGCACGCCCAGAAAACCGGCGAAGAGCAACAGAAATGCCAGCCACCGTGCCGGCCATCCCGTATATGCGACCAGAAGATGCAGCAGCCGCGGCGCCGAGGCCAGATAGACCAGCGCCAGGGCGAGACCGAGCGGAGCGATGGTTCCCATCCGCCGCGCGCCAAATCTGTCGAGGAGGCGGCCCACGATCGGCAGCATGGCCGCGGAGACCAGCGTGCCAAACATGTAGGCCATGCTTAATTGCACGCGATCGACCGGCAAACTTTGCAGCAGGTGGTTGGTGTAGACGCTCACGCCCATCGTCTGGCCCGGAACGCTCATCACCACACCGACCGTCCCGCCGATGGCGACAATCCAGCCGTAATAAAACCCGCGGCGCTGCCACCGGAGAATGAATGTGTCAGCTCGCTCTGCAACACCTACAGGCATGGGCAATCAGCTTCAGATCGGGCGGTGGATTGGAGGACGTGCGGGCCTCCACCGAGCGGTGGAGGATCGAATATTTGCGGAGGATCCCAATCAGTATAAATACCTGCAAATCCTGTCGCCGAAATTTCAGGATTGCCCGGCTGACGCGCTCTCCGCGGGGAGCGCCGGGACTGCCGCGGCTTCGCGTCCCTGGCGGCCTTCAAGATACACTGGAACTGCGTCTGAACCCCTCCCGCTTAGACCAGCCGCGGTTACGAATGCAGGAATCCGAATTCCAAGCCATCATTGACCGCCAGCGGCAGGAGCTTGCTGCGCTTCAGGATCGCGACCGCACATCCCGTGAGCGGATTGCCGCCCTGGAAGCGCAAGTGGCCGCCTTTGCGGAACACGAGCGTGTGTGCCAGCAGCAGGCGCAGGAGTACGCGGAGCTAAGGAAACAGGCGGAGCAGTTGCGCCTGATTTATTCGGGGGCAAAGCTGGGCACCTGGCTTTGGGATTTCTCCGACAACCACTGCGAGACGTTCGGAACGACAACGTCTCTGTGGGGCCGCAGCGATCTTCGCACCGGGCAGGACTTCATCGCAGCGATCCACCCGGAGGATCGTCCGGAGGTGGAACGGCAGGTCGCCCGCGCGGTCGCTGATCCGTCGGCCACCTACTCCCCAGAGTTTCGCGTCGTCTGGCCGGATGGCACCATCCGCTGGATTCTTGCGCCTGGAATAGTATTCCGTGATGCAGCCGGCAAACCGCTTCGCATGGCCGGCGTGAACTATGACATCACAGCGCACAAGGAGGCCGACCTGGCGCTGCGGGAAAGTCACGCGCGCCTCGATCTGGCGCTGGAAGCGGGCCGCGCGGGAATCTTCGAATGGGATATTGTCCGCAATATCAATCGCTGGTCGCCGGAGCTGGAGCGTCTTTACGGTCTGGAGACCGGGGCGTTTGGCGGAAACATTGAGGCCTGGCGCGCAGCCGTTTATCCAGAAGATCGGGAACGGGCCACCGCTCTGTTGAACGAGTCTATGCAGACAGGTGAGCTGAGTGGAGAGTGGCGCACGCAGCACCCCGACGGTTCCATCCACTGGCTTCGGGCCCGGGCGACTGTCTTGAAAAATGCGCAGCAGCAGCCGGTCCGCATGATCGGCATCAACGTGGATGTGACAGCGCAGAAGATGGCAGAAGTCGCGCTGGCGGCCGTTAACCATGACCTGCAGCTTACGGCGGAACGCGTGCAGTTAGCGCTGAGCGCCGGCGCGATTGTCGGCACCTGGATGTGGGAGATTCCCTCTGACCGTTTCACGGTGGACGAGGGATTTGCGTTTTTCTTTGGGCTCGACCGCCAGCGGGGACGCACCGGCCTGTCGATCGAAGAAGTTGTCGCCACGGTGCATCCGGACGATATTGACGGACTGCGCGCGGCCATCGCGGAGGCGTTGGGGCGCGGGGGGACCTACAGCCATGAGTATCGCGTCCGCGGCCTGGACGGCGTCTATCGCTGGATTGAAGCCAACGGCCGCGTCGAACTTGACCCCGACGGCACGGCCGCTCGTTTCCCCGGCGTGTTGCGTGACATCAGCGAACGCCGGGAAGTGCAGCGCGCCCTGCGCGACAGCGAAGCCCGGCACCGCCTATTCGTGGAGAGTGCGCCGGCAGCCATCGCCATGTTCGACAACAATATGCGATACATTGCGGCCAGCCGCCGCTGGATGCGCGACTTTCGGCTGGAAGGCGACGTGGCCGGCCGCTCGCATTACGAACTTGTGCCGGACCTGCCGGCGTCGTGGAAAGCCATGGATCTTCGCGCGCTTTCCGGAGAATCCATTACGACGGAGCGGGAAGCCGTCCTTCGCGCCGACGGGACGACGCAATGGATCAAGCGGGAGCTGCATCCCTGGCACAATACCGAAGGGCTGATCGGCGGCATCCTTATCTCGATGGAAGACGTTACGGCCGCCGTGCAGGCCGAGCATGCCTTGCGCGAAAGCGAGAAGCTGGCCGTAGTCGGACGCCTGGCGGCTGTGATCTCCCACGAGATCAATAATCCGCTCGAGGCAGTTTTTAACCTTATCTATCTCAGCCGTAACTCCAGTTCGCCCGGGGAGATTGCCGGGTATCTTGACCAGGCGGAGGAAGAGCTGAAGCGCGTCTCGCACATTGTGACGCATATGCTGGTGTTCAACCGGCAGTCGCAGGGAGAGACGGTTGAGAAAGCGTCGGCCATTCTGGAGTCCGCACTGGCAATCTATGCGGCCCGTCTGAAGCAGGCGGAGATTCAGGTCGCCCGCCGGTACCGTGCGCGCGCTCCGGTGAAGGGCATGGTGTCGGAGCTGCGTCAGGTCTTCGCCAATCTGATTGGCAACAGCTTTGATGCCATGCGGAATGGCGGCACGCTCCGGCTGCGTACGCAGGACAGAAGCGATCCGAAAAATGGAACGCCCGGCGTTGCCGTCAGTATCTGCGATACCGGATGCGGCATGGATGGCACTACGCTGCAGCGCATCTGGGAGCCGTTTTTTACCACCAAGGCCCAGGGCACGGGGCTGGGGCTGTGGGTGAGCGGGGATATTGTCAGAAAGCACGGCGGACAAATGAGAGTCCGCAGCTGGAAAAATCGGGGTACCGTCTTCACGGTCTGGCTGCCGGCCGCCGCCGCAGACATGCTCGCCGCTGCAGACGAGCCGGAGGCGGCCGCGCCCGCTGCCGGCCCATTGCCCGGGGCTGGCAGCTAAGAGATGACCGAAGCCGTAATCTCTTCGCGCTGGTACTCCGCCGGCAGCAGAACAGTAATGATCGTCTTGCCCGGCTGACTCTCCAGGCGAATTTCGCCGTGATGCTTGTCGACGATATTTTTGGTCACCCACAATCCCAGGCCGGTGCCCAGCGTACCCTTCGTACTGACAAAGGGCTGGAAGAGCTGCCGCTGCAAATCTTCCGGAATGCCGTGGCCGGAGTCTTCAATCGCTAACTGAACCCAGTCGGCCCCATGCCGCTGGATGCATTCCGCATGCAACCGCAATGTTCCGGCGTTGGGTGTTGCATCGACAGCATTGCTGACCAGATTGATCAGCACCTGACGGATTTCTCCGGTGATGCCCTGCAGATGCACCGGGCCGCTGACCGTGACCACAGCATCAATCTGTTTGGCACGAAGCTTTGCGCGGAACAGCGAAACCGTGTCGTGGAACATTGCGCGCAGGTCGATATTGCCCAGCACTGCTTTGTCCCGGTAAAAGGTCAGAGTCTGGCGCGTAATGCTGGAGATGCGAAATAGCTGCTGATCGGCCTCTTCCAGAAGACCGCGCCCCGGCTCCACCCGCGTATCGGTGCCGCGCAGCAGATACAGCAGATTGACGAGAGACTCCAGCGGATTATTGATCTCATGCGCAATCACGCCGGCCATGCGCCCGACAATCGCAAGCTTCTCTGAAACTCGCAGCGACTCTTCGCGCTCTTTCTGCATTTGGACGTCGGTGCAGGTACCGGCCCAGGCCGAGCGGGAACGCTCGAGCCAGACCGGCACCGCGCGTACCAGATGCCAGCGATACTCGTTATCAGCAGCGCGCAGAAACCGGCACTCGATTTCAAGCGCTCTGCCGGATCCCAGGGCATCATGCCAGGCGCGCCGTGTCTGCGATAAATCCTCCACGTGGACGATCGATGGGTCGCACCAGGTTGGCAACTCGCGGCCGCCAAAATATTCATTCCAGCTGTCGTTTGAATAGGTCAGCTCGCCGATTGCATCCGCCGTCCACACCATGGCCGGCAGGGCATTGGTCACCTGCTGAAAGAGCTGCTCGGTCTCGCGCAGTCTGGATTCCGCTTCAATGCGTGAGCGATGGTCTTCAAATTCCTTCAGCGCGCGCGTAACCGCCGGCACCAGCCGGTCAAGCCTGGCCTTCAATACGTAATCTGTCGCGCCGCGCTGCAGCGTCTCTACCGCCACCTCTTCGCCCAGCACGCCGGAGACAAAAATGAACGGCAGATGCTTGTCGGTGTGGCGCACAATTTTCAGCGCCTCCAGCCCGTCAAAATCCGGCAGTGAATAGTCGGCCAGAATCAGATCCCACGGGCGGCGCACGAAGGCTTCGATGAACTCCGAGCGGGAGCGCGCCACCTGGACGTCCAGATGGTAGCCCGCCTGCTGCAGGCGCAGCTCCACCAGCTCGTTATCCAAGGCATTATCTTCCAGAATCAGGACCGAGAGCGGAGAGCCGTCGGCGGTGAGGCTCACCATCTACTGGGCCCTCCGCAGCATCGGCGGCGGTTCATTGACCACAGCCCAGAACACGCCGAGATCCTGGATCGCCTTGATGAAATCCGGAAATGCCACGGGCTTTACCACGTAGGCGTTGCTCCCCAGCTTGTACCCGGTCAGCACGTCCTGTTCTTCCCGGGAAGAGGTGAGCAGAACCACCGGCAGATGCCGAAGCTCTTCTTCCTTGCGGAGCAGTGCCAGCACTTCCAGTCCGTCGATCTTCGGCAGCTTGATGTCGAGCAGTACCACAGCCGGATTCCCATGGGGCCGGCTGGCGTACCGGCCGCGATAGAACAGATAATCGCAAGCCTCTTCGCCGTCGCGGGCGATGACTACTTCGTTCGCCAGGCCGCTCTTTGAGAGCGCCGTAAGGCTCAATTCCAGATCGTTTGGATTGTCTTCTACCAAAAGAATGGGTCGTAACACTGCAAAAATCCCCTTTGTACATTCGATCAGGACGGCAAGTTTTCAGGAACGGGCAGAGAGAAGAAGAAATCGGCTCCTTCATCCAGCCTTCCTTCTGCCCAGGTCTGGCCTCCGTGTCGCGCAACAATTCTGCGCACGTTCGCCAGTCCGATGCCGGTACCCTCGAACTCCTCCGCGCGATGCAGGCGCTGGAAGGCTCCAAACAGCTTCTGAGCGTACCGGTTGTCAAACCCCACCCCATTGTCGCGAA
>JAJZCP010000035.1 GCA_021846065.1 Acidobacteriota bacterium | reverse complement strand
CAAGACGATTGATCGGCTGATTCGCAAGTATGGCTACTTTGGCACTCCGGCAACGCTGAAGGCGGTTGCGGAGAATCCTGAGCTTGCCGCCGATCTAAGCGCGGCGGCGCATCTGATCCACGGCTCGGCGGAAGGACGGTTCCGCATCACCTGGTGTCCGGGCCATCTCTCCCGCGCTGAAGTGGAAGGCGTAGGATTCGCTTTCGGCGAACTCGACCGTATGCTGGAGATTTACCAGCCGGAGAAGATGAACGCGGGCTATAACCGTGTCGCCGGAGAAGATGTTTTCTTTATTGCCAATCCAGGACTTGGACTCTGGGCGCACCCAAGCAGATTAGGAGAGGAAAACTCAGGTGGCGATACAAAAATTATTGGGTAGGTATTCCATTGGAACGGGCGACCGTTTCGCGCATCAGGCAAAGGCGCAGTTACAGGCTTGCATTCAGGCGCTGCAAGCCGATGTGGAAGTCACTCCGGTCTGGAATAAATCCAACCGCGAGCACCTCATCATTGGCTCGGAGCCAACCTCGGTGCGCCGCGCTGCCGATGCAGCCGTTCAGTCGCTCGGCTGGAAAGGTGCTTATTTCTGTGACGCGGACCACATCACGCTGCAAACCGTGGATCGCTTTGTCGATGCCTGCGACTTTTACACCATCGATGTCGCTGATGCCATCGGCAAGCCTGCCGCTTCGCAGGATGTAGCCGCATTTGCCGCGCGTCACGCAAATCTGATCGGCGAGATTGCACTGCCTGGCACGGAAGAAAAGTTCTTCATCACCGCTCAAACACTGCGCGCCACGGCAGAGAAATATCTGGCCGCCGTGCAGCAGGCTGGCTCCGTCTATCGGCACATTCTCGCCGTCAAAGGCGAAGGGAATTTTCTGCCCGAGGTTTCGATGGATGAGACCGACGCCGCGCAGTCTCCGGTTGAGTTACTTCTCATTCTCGCCGCAATCGCCGATGAAGGCATTCCCGTGCAGACCATCGCGCCCAAGTTCAGCGGACGCTTCAACAAAGGCGTCGATTACGTCGGCGACGTCGTCCAGTTCGAGCGTGAATTCGCACTCGACATCGCTGCCATCGCCTACGCCGTCCGACACTTCGGACTGCCCGCCACGCTCAAGCTCAGCGTTCACTCCGGCAGCGACAAGTTCTCCATCTATCCCGCCATTCATCGCACCATGCAGCGGCTCGGTGCCGGAGTCCACCTCAAAACCGCAGGCACCACATGGCTCGAAGAGCTGATCGGACTCGCCGAAGCGGGTGGCGAAGCTCTCATGCTCGCCAAGGAAATTTACCGCGAAGCTTTCGCGCATCAGGCGGAACTCTGTGCTCCCTACGCCACTGTGATCGACATTGATCCTGCGTATCTGCCTGCGCCCGCTCTCGTCGCATCCTGGAGTTCAGCGCAATATACCGAAGCGTTGCGACACGTCCAGAGCGCGCCGGGCTATAACCCCAGCTTTCGTCAGTTGCTCCACGTCGGATTCAAGATCGCAGCGAAGATGGGCGACCGATACCTCGCTCTGCTGCGCGACCATGAAGCCATCATCGCTCGCAACGTAACCGAAAATCTCTTCGACCGGCACATCGCTCCGGTCTTTCTGGGGCGAGCCTCATGATTCTTGTTCTGATGGGTGTCAGTGGAATCGGCAAGACTACCGTCGGCAAGTTGCTGGCCGCTCGCACTGGCTGGCAATTTGAAGATGCCGACGATTATCACTCCGAGGCCAATCGTCGCAAGATGGCCTCCGGCATTCCTCTCACCGACGAGGATCGCCTGCCGTGGCTGCGCACTCTGCACGATCGCATGGCGCAGCACGTGGGACAACAGCAGTCAGCCATTCTTGCCTGCTCGGCGCTCCGCGCCATGGCTCGCGAAGAGCTTGCCCGCGGCTTCGCTCCGGGCCAGATGCGTTTCGTCCTGCTCCATGCCCCGCCAGCCCTCATCGAGCAGCGCATCCTGGCGCGCAAACACGAGTACATGAATCCGGGTCTGTTGCCCAGCCAGCTTGCCACTCTGGAAGAGCCGCAGGACGCGTGGCGTGTCTCTGTCGCTGGAACGCCGGAAGAAACAGTGGCTGAAATTCTTCAGCGTATTCAATCAATCTCAGCTGAACACCGGAGAGGAGTACCAATGCAAAGCATGAGTCTGGAAGGCAAAGTGGCCGTCGTCACCGGCGGAACGTCCGGCATCGGCCTCGCGCTCAGTCTCGGTCTCGCCGAGGCCGGAGCCGATGTCGTCGCCACCGCTCGTCGCGCACAACAGGTCGAGGATGCGGCCGCAGCCATTGAAGCGCGCGGACGTCGCACTCTCCGCCTCACCTCCGACGTCTGTGACCGTGGCTCGCTCGATGCGCTGCTGGCCTCAACCGTCGCTGCTTTGGGCAAGGTGGACATCCTCATCAACTGCGCCGGAAAGATCAAGCGCACTCCCACCCTTACCCAACCCGAGGCCGAGTGGGAGGACATCCTGAACACCAACCTCACCGGCACGCTGCGCGCCTGCCAGGTCTTCGGCGCGCACATGCTTGCCAACCACTCCGGACGCATCATTAACATCGCATCGCTCAACAGCTTCGTCGCTCTCAAAGAGGTCGCCGCCTACGCTGCCAGCAAAGCCGCCGTCGCATCGCTCACCCGTTCGCTCGCCGTCGAGTGGTCGCGCGAGGGCGTCAACGTCAACGCCATCGCTCCCGGAGTCTTTCGCACAGAGCTGAACGCTGCCTTGCTCGATAGCACGCCGCGCGGTCAGGAGCTGCTCCTGCGCACGCCCATGGGCCGCTTCGGACGCACGGAGGAGCTGATCGGAGCCGCGGTCTATCTGGCCTCCGATGCCGCTTCCTTTGTCACCGGGCAAACCCTCGTCGTCGATGGCGGATTCCTTGCCAGCGGCGTCAATCAGTAAAAAACAGCTACTCGAATCCCCACCGGTTCTGCCTGAACAAAAAAGCCGCACTCAGTGTTCGAGTGCGGCTTTGTTTCCATGTTTTCGTCGATGGATTGTCAGCGTGTGGTGGTGAGTTTTGCCCCGGTCGTCTGCGTGATGCCCGGCCCGTCCTGCGCTATGACGTGAAAGTCCTTCGCCGTCACCTGCGCATAGCCGATCACCATCCCTTTCTGCGCGCTGATCGACACATGGTTCAGCACAATGCCTGGCATCGGAACCTCCGGAAGTCCGATGATCGCGCCCGCAATTTTGGCATTAGTGATCGTCACGTTCTCTACCGTAATGTCGTGGAAGTGTGGTGTCAGGCGTCCGATGGGCTGCGCCTTTTCTCCTGGCTGCGGAAACACCTTCGGATAGTATTCGCTGATAATCAGTCCATATTTCACGTTCTTGATCTGCATATCGCGAAAGACAATGTGAGAGACATCGTTGCCGCGATCACGATTCGCTTTCACGCGAATGCCGTTATCCGTTCCGTCCATCTTCACGCGTTCCACCAGAATGTTCTGCGCGCCGCCTGCCAGCTCGCTGCCGACAGAAACGCCATGACCATGCAGAAACGTGCAGTCGCGGATGGTGATATTTGCGCTCGGCGAGTCCGGCCCCGGCGAGCTGATCGCGCCCGATTTAATCGCGATATCATCGTCGCCCACATCCGCAAAGACATGATCGATGAGGACATTCGTGCTCGAGAAAGGATCGATAGCATCCGTATTCGGAGCATGCGGCGGCGCCAGCACGCGCACATTGCGAATCACAACATCGTCCGAGTAATATGGAACGATTTGCCACATCGGCGAGTTCTGAAACGTCACGCCATCCAGCAGCACATGCTTGCAATGCTCCAGCACTACCAGTCGCGGGCGCGGATGATCGGAACCCAGAATCCCTGTGTCTTTGATCGCGCGCGCCATCGCCCACCACGTCGCGCCATTGCCGTCCACCGTGCCCTCGCCGGTAATCGCGATGTTGCTCGCGCCCTTTGCGCTGATCAGTGATTGCAAACCCGGCTCGCGAAACTCCGTCTTCGCAGGATAGTCTGCATGGTCCGGCGAACCCAACAGCGTCGCGCCTTTGTCCAGATGCAGCGTCACGTTGCTCTTCAACACAATCGGCGCGCTCAAGTAGGTGCCCGCTCTCAGCGTCACCGTTCCGCCACCCTCTGCCGAACAGGCGTCGATGGCTTTCTGGATGGCGACGGAGTCTTTGGTCGCGCCGTCGGCTTTGGCTCCGAATGCGCGTGGATCGCAACTCGTGATCCCATGCGCGGGAAGCGCAAAACTCAAGAACGCCAGAACAGCCAGAGCAGGGAAGCAAAGTCGCAGAGCGCCTGCGACAGAAGTCGGTTGGGCAGAAGGTCGTTTCACGGGGAAACCTCGTCGAAATCTCGATTGAACCGCACACTGATCGTACACGGAAATATCTCAAGTGGTCCAACCACATAGAGGATTATTTTCTGGCCAACTTTTCAGGACAATCGTAGCAGCGCTTGGGATCTGTGCGATGGGCCGGCTTCCATCTACACGAAAACAGGCAAAGAATGTATGGAAAATATCAGAATGTCCTACGCTTCCGTTGGCTTTCCCGCAGAATTTCCTTCCGCCCCATCATTCTTTTCTTGACTCTGCAAGCACTGCGCAGTTATATAGGTAGAGCGCAAGAGGTCTGTCCACATGAAGCCGAGAAAGTCTGCGCGTCAACCCATTGCCTGTCTTCTTTCCACGGATAGTCAGGAGGCTTCCGATGCGCATCTGGTTCGTAGCACTGGTTTCAACAGGACTGATCGCGACGGCTTGCGGTGCCACGGCGTGCGCTCAGGATACGCGCATGGTCACCGAGCCACACCAACCGCCCGCCTGCATCGTACTTGATGCGCATCTGCATACGGACCGCGGACGGCTCCGCGATGCCGATGAGCGGCAGCTTGATACGGCCCGCATTCAGGCCGCGATCGACCACTGCGCTCCAGGCCACGCCGTTGTGCTGCGTGCTTCCGGTGAGAATCAGGTGTTTCTCAGTGGTCCTTTGCAGCTTCGTTCCGGAGTCACGCTGGTTGTGGATGCCAACACGGTTCTTGTCGGCTCGCGCGATCCGCGCGTCTATGATCTTTCGCCTGGAAGCTGTGGCGTCGTCAACAAAAAAGGGCACGGATGCAAGCCGCTGATTCTCGCCGATCATGCAATCGACAGCGGTGTGATGGGAGACGGCGCAATCGACGGACGCGGCGGCGCAGTGCTGCTAAGCCAGCACGAGACATGGTGGGATCTGGCGCATGAGGCCAAGCTACGCGACCTCAACCAAAGCGTTCCCTGGATGATGATTCTGCGCCACGCGGACAACTTCACGCTCTACAACATCACGCTTCGCAACTCACCCGGCTTCCATGTCGCAGTCAACAACACGAACGGCTTCACCGCATGGGGCGTGAAGGTCATGACGCCGAAGACCGCGCGCAACACCGACGGCATCGATCCCATCTCTTCGCAGAATGTGACCATCACGCACTGCTGGATTCACGTCGGCGATGACAACGTTGCGGTCAAGGCCAACGGCAGCGGACCGATGTCGCACATCTCCGTTACGCACAACCACTTCTTCACCGGGCACGGCATGTCGATCGGCAGCGAAACCAACGGCGGTGTCGATCACATGCTGGTCAGCGACCTCAGCATCGACGGCGCCGACAACGGCATTCGCATCAAGTCGGATCGCAGCCGCGGCGGCATGGTCACCGACGTTCGTTATGAGAACGTGTGCATGCGACAGATTGCGCATCCTCTGGTCTTCAGCCCTGTCTACACCACGCGCTCCGGCAGCCTCTTGCCGGAGTATCGCGACATCACGCTTAGCGACGTCACCATCGACGGCGGCGGTCGCTCAACCCTGGATGGCCTGGACGCGCAGCATCGCCTCGCGCTCACGCTCGACAATGTCTTCGCTTTCGATTCGCAGCACGGACGATGGGAGGCCGCTCACGCTGCCGTTTCCATCGGTCCTCGCCGCGGGAATCTGCTTCCCTCCGGCGACGATGTGCAGACGAAGGATGTGCCCGGAGCGAAGTCCGGTCATGCGCTGGACTGCTCCGCGCGGTTCCCCGTATTTCCTTCGCTTGCAACCGCTCCGGAGATGGCCGGCGCAGTCCCTGCCACGGATCGGACGCTCTATGTCGCAGTCGACGGCAGCGGCGATTATTCCTCCATCCAGCAGGCGCTCGACGCTGCGCCAGCCGATGGAGCCGTCGTGCAGATTGCTCCTGGTACCTATCGCGAGATTGTCACAGTCCTCAAGTCGAATCTCACGCTGCGCGGCGCTGGCAGCGGACCGGAGGCAACCGTCGTCGTCAACGATCACAGCGCCGGCGCCAACGGCGGCACCACCCACTCGGCCACCGTAAATATTCTTGCCGATAACTTTCTCGCCGAAAACATCACCTTCGCCAACGACTTCAACCGCACCCACTCGCAACAATCCGAAGGCTCGCAGGCCGTTGCGTTGCTGGTCAAAGGCGACCGCGCGATCTTTCACAACGTCCGCATGCTCGGCAATCAGGACACGCTCTACGCCGGCAGCCGCAACTGCAATCCAGACGGAGCCAGTTGCACTCCGGCGCGGCAATACTTCTCCGACTGTTACATCGAAGGCAATGTCGATTTCATCTTTGGCGATGGAAAGGCTGTCTTCGATCACTGCGTGATTCACAGCACGCCGCATCGCGGCGGCTTTGTCACAGCGCAATCGAAGCATTACCCTGGGGAAGACTCCGGCTATGTGCTCAACCAGTGCAGACTCAGTGGCGATCCTGCCGAGACGGGCGATGTCTATCTGGGACGGCCGTGGAGACCCTACTCCACGGTGATCTATCTGCACACGTGGATGGGTGCGCACATCGATCGGGCTGGCTGGCGTGAGTGGTCACCGGGAAAGACTCACTCGCTCGACACGGCCTACTATGCCGAGTTCGACTCGCGCGGCCCGGGCGGCTCACCCAAAGCCCGTGATCCGCACACGCATCAGTTGACGCCGCAGCAGGCGGCGCAATTTGAACCCATGCGCTTTCTTGCCGGCGCTGACCACTGGAACCCGCAGGCTGTGCTGGCTGCTCGCAGCCAAAGCGCTACATCAGATTCTCAAAGATAGCCGCAGCGCCCATCCCGCCGCCGACGCACATCGTCACCATGCCATAGCGCGAGCGGCTGCGCCGCAACTCGCTCAGCAACGTTGCCGTCAGCTTGGAGCCGGTGCAGCCGAGCGGATGGCCTAGTGCAATGGCCCCGCCATTCACGTTGACGCGCGCAGGGTCCATATCCAGTTCGCGAATGACCGCAAGCGACTGCGCGGCGAAGGCTTCATTCAGCTCAATGCGGTCAATCTGATCCAGCTTCATGCCACATTGCCGCAGCACCTTCGGAATGGCAAAGATCGGTCCTGCGCCCATCTCCTCCGGCAGGCAGCCAGCCGTAGAGAAGCCAACAAACCGCGCAAGAGGCTGCAAACCCAATTTCTTTGCGTGGGTCTTGCTCATCACCACATTGGCCGCTGCGCCGTCGGAGGTCTGCGAACTGTTTCCGGCCGTCACGCTGCCGCCTGCCTGAAACGCCGGCTTCAGCTTTGCCAGCGCTTCCAGTGAAGTGTCAGCGCGCGGGCCTTCATCGACGCTCACCGTACTCTGCTCCGTCTTCGTCTTCGTTGAATTTGTCGCTTGGGTCACTCGCTCCACCGTGACCGGAACAATCTCTTCGGCGAAGCGATTATCCGCCTGCGCCGCCAGCGCGCGTCGATGGCTTTCCATTGCAAATGCGTCCTGATCCTCGCGGCTAACGTTGTAGTGCCGCGCCACGCGCTCTGCCGTCAGTCCCATCGTCAGCAGCGCGGCGGGATAGTGTTCCGCAAGCCACGGATTCGGACTCGGCTTGTTGCCGCTCATCGGAATCATGCTCATCGATTCCACGCCGCCGGCCAGCACCGCGCGCGCCACTCCGGTCTGCACGCGCATCGCCGCCTGCGCAATCGCCTCCAGACCGGAGGCGCACAGCCGATTCACCGTCATCGCGCTCACCTCCACCGGCAATCCGGCGCGCAGCACGATGTACCGCGCAATATTCCATCCCTGCTCGCCCTCCGGCAGCGCGCAGCCAAAGACCACATCGTCCAGCATCGCTGGCTCCAGCGCAGGCACGCGATTCAGCGCGCCATGCACTGCCGCCGCAGCCAGGTCTTCCGGTCGCGTTGTTGCAAAGACGCCTTTGCCCGATCGGCCCACTGCCGTTCGCACCGCGCTTACAATCACTGCCTCTTCCATCGCATCGCCCCCTTGCGCATTGCCTTCGCGCATTGCTCTCGCTCGCTTATTATTCGTCCGCTTCGTACTGTTTCCACCTGCCCTGTTGATACGCGTGATAAATCGTCTTCTGGTCGATCACGCTGTCGGCAACGGTGTCATGATCCGGCGGCGAGGGTGGATTGTTCTGCGCCGCAAAGGCATCGCGAAACTGCTCCGGCGTGGCCGCATCAATACCCCAGTTGTAGCCAAGAACGCCGCTGGGATCATGCCGTTGCAGTCGTGATTCTTCCGGCCACTCGGCCAGCCGCTGCGGAGTCTGCGACTGAGCAAAAAAAACCAGCAGAGATGTCTCGCCCTTTGACGAACACAACACGGCCCAGTCCTCCGATCCGGCGTGGGCAAAGCTGCCATGAACCACATTCTCCGGGCGATGCGCCTGCCATGTCTGCGGGATCATACAGCCACGTTCCATCAGTGCTGTTGCAACAATTGGCGGCAGTTCAGGAAAGGATGAAACCGGCAATCGTCGAAAGCTGTAGGACTGCTCCTGTCCATGGATGCGGATCGATCCGGTTGCCACTGTTTCCACATCCGTCTGCGCGTGAAGACAACCCGCTGTGCAGACAGCGAGCAGCACGGCAAGCATGCGCCGTTTCACTCGAATCGTGGATGTATTCACTCTCATTCCACTCTCGCCCTCAGTTGCGCAGCGGCTTCCCTGTCTTCAGCGTATGCGCAATGCGCTCCAGCGTCTTTCGTTCGCCGCACAGCGACAGAAACGCTTCGCGCTCCAGGTCCAGAAGCGACTGCTCGCTCATCAGTGTTCCGGCCGTCACCCGCCCGCCGCACAATACATGCGCCACCTTGCGAGCCACTTTCTGATCGTGTTCGCTGGCAAATCCTGCCTCGCCCATCAGATAAATTCCCGTCTCCAGCATCGCCAGTACTGGCACGCCCGCGGCCGGAATCATCACGCGCGGCTGCGGAGGAAGATATCCGATCCGAGCCAGCAACTGTGCCTGCGCTTTGGCGTCCAACAGCAGTCGCTCGCGATTCATTGTCAAGCGATCCTCGCCTCGCAGCAGGCCCATCTCCCGCGCTTCCGCCGCCGAGGTCGAGACTTTTGCCATCGCAATCAACTCCAGCGAACGTTTCAGCGCCGCTGCATATTCAGCGGATTGCGCAAATTTCGACGCCGGATCGCGCGGCTCCGGCGGAGCGAAAGCCATGCTCGCATCCAGCGCGCGCAGCGCCATCTCCTTGGTGCCACCGCCGCCGGGAATCAATCCCACACCGGCCTCCACCAGGCCCATGTATAACTCCGCATGTGGCTGTCGAAGCGCCGCGTGCAGCGCCATCTCCGTGCCTCCGCCCAGGCACATCGCGTAGGGAGCAACCACAACCGGGCGCGGACAAAACTTGATCGCCGCCGTCATCGACTGGAAGGCGTGAATGGCAAGATTGACCTCATCCCAGTCGCCTTCCTGCGCGGCCAGCAGCAACTGCATGAGGTTCGCACCAACGGAAAAATTCTCCGCATCGCTGGTGATGACAAACGCCTCAAAATCTCGCACAGCCTCACTGTTTACTGCCAGCACGGATGTCACCAGGCCGACA
>JAJZCP010000034.1 GCA_021846065.1 Acidobacteriota bacterium | reverse complement strand
CCGGGGTAACTGCACCCACCAAAAGCCGCCATAGCTCGTAACTAATGATTGTCGCAGACGGTGCGGCGGGCGGCAATGCGGCGCGTGGGGGATAGCGCCGGAGGGGGGATGCGTTTCCTGCCGATGAACGCTAAGCGCCGATTGCGTGGCGCGCGCTCATATGGGTGGCCAGCGCAATTAATTCGTCAGGCCGGATTGGCTTGGAACGAAACGTGATATCGAGACCGACATAATCTTCTGCAGCCTCGGCCAGACCGCTCAGCACCATGACCGGCAATCCGCTGCGTCGCTCCCAAAGCCGCTTGACGAAGTGACAGCCCGATTCGCCCGGCATGATGTGGTCCGTGATCACCAGAGTGATGTCGTGCTGATGGTCGCCGTCCAAAGCGGCAAACGCAGCCTCAGCCGAGTCGGCAGTCATCACATGCAAACCCGCACTAGCCAGAATGGCCTTGCGGGTTAGGGCCTGTACCGGGTTATCGTCCACCACGAGTATCACGCAGTCATATTCCTCACTGAAACAAAGTGACAGATGTACAATCGCCGGACACAGTTGCCTCGGTCAAGTTCGAATACACCTAAAGTACCTGAACGCAAACATTACGAAAGCCCAACCGGGGTAACTGCACCCACCAAACAAAAGGCGAATCCACGGTCATCCACCCTTGCGATGCACACCGCTTTTGCGCATCGCAGCCGCTACAACCCGCGTGATGAGCGCCTTCGGCAGTGCGCGCGTCATCTGAGTCATCAGGCGGTTCGGTGCGCCCGTTGTGACCATCGACCGGCCGCGGTCCAGGGCCCGCAAGGATTCCCGCACCACCTGCGCGCTGGTCTGCATGCGAGCGGGATGGCTGAAGGGCGTATTGCCGGCAACCTCAAAAAAGTTGGTCTGGGTGGAACCTGGGTTTACGACCAGCACCTGCACATTGCGCGGCCGAGCCTCCTCCGCCAGCGCCAGCGAGAAGCTGACCACAAATGCCTTGGTGGCCGCATAGACGGCGCTATAGGGCAGCGGCACAAACCCGGCCACGGAGGCAATATTCACGATGGCGGGGCGCGGCGCGCCGGCCTGGCGGCCGCTGTCTGCCTGGGCAAGGAATGCGTGCGACAGCTCGACCAGCGCCGCAACGTTCAGATCGATCATGCGCCGCTGACGAACAGCGTCAAGCGCCCCAAAGTCACCAAAGGCGCCGAAGCCGGCATTATTCACTAATAGGGAGACGGGCGCACCCTCGCGGCGCAGGCGCGCGAACAGCTCGGCCGGCGCTCCGGGCACGGCGAGGTCCAGCGCGACCACACGGACGTCCAGTTGCGGATCGTTCGCTGTGATGGAGGCACGTACTGCGCTGAGGCGATCTTCCGACCGCGCCACCAGGACGAGCGGCCAACCACGCGCCGCCAGTTGCCGGGCAAACTCCTCGCCAATGCCGGAGCTGGCGCCGGTGATGAGGGCTCGCATTCCTGCCCTCACGGGCGACCTTCTTTATGCAGCGGCATCAGGCTCTCTTTCTATTCGCAGGCCATAACCGGCCATCTGCCGGCTGCCGCGGCGATCGCAACAAACACGGCTATCACCAGCGGGCCGCCCAGAAACGCAACCCCGCAATAGTAACCGATTTCAAGCCACGAGAACCGGGCCGCGTCCCGCAGGCCAAAAACGGCAGCTGACGGATACGGCAGCACCCGCGTGATGGCCGAGCGCGCCTCCGCCTCAAGCCATCCGGATCAGCAGAAACGCAACGACGCCGGCAAAAAACAGCATGCGATACCGCAGGCCGTGCGCGCGGTTGACCTCCGGCAGCAGATCGGTGCCGGCCACGTAAAGTGCCACGCCGGCCGAGAGCGGCAAGCCAGCCGTTACCAGACCGGGCCAGACATAGATGACAGCCACGCCTGCCACTGTGGCCACGCCCAGTACCGTCGCCGCCAGAAAGGCCGTGCGTGCCCCACGGCCGCTGGCGAGCATCACGCTCGCCACCGTAAATCCCTCCGGCAGCTTATGCAGCAGGATGCCCGCAAAGATGAGCCATCCGAGCGCGCTGGACACGCGAAAGCCGCTGGCAATCGCGATGCCGTCAAAGAACGTATGCGCGGCCAGGCCAAATGTGATGGAGTAGGCGGTCGACCGGCGCACCAGCTCTTCGGCGTGGGTTTCCTCGCCAAAGTGAAAGTGGGCGACCAGGGTGTGTTCCAGCAGATGAATGAAGCAGAAGCCCGCGAGAAACCACAGGGGTGCAGTTTTGGGTGAGAGGGCAAAGCTCTCCGGCACCATTTCAACCAGCGCCACGGAGATGAGAAAGCCCGCTCCGAACGCGACGAAACCGTGCAGAAAACGCTCCGAACGCACGCGCAGCAGGAGCAGTCCGCCGGCCATGTCGGCCAGTCCAGCGATCAGGCCCATCAGCAGAACCAGCCCAAACGATGGGTTCACGTGCGTCGCGCCTCCGGGTTAACCGCTGTGACGGATGTGCATGACGTCACCATCCTGCACAATATAGTCCTTGCCCTCGAGACGCAGCGTGCCGGACGCACGCGCCGCCGCTTCCGATCCTGCGGCCAGCAGCGTATCCCAGTGGATCGTCTCCGCGCGGATAAAGTGCTTCTCCAGATCGGTATGGATGGCGCCCGCCGCATTCTGCGCGCGCGACTTGACCGGAATGGTCCACGCGCGGCACTCATCCTGGCCCACGGTAAAGAACGAGATCAGCCCCAGCAGCTCATAGCTCTTGCGGATGAGCCGGTGCAGTCCGCTCTCCCTCAGTCCGTAGCTGCCAAGAAACTCGGCTGCGTCTTCTTCGGGCATCTCGGCCAGTTCTGCCTCTACCTTGCCGCAGATGGCAGTGGCCCCGGCGCCGGGCTGGCGCGCAATCTCTTCCAGGCCGTACTTCTTAACCGCGTTCTCCAGATCGTCACCGAGCGTGGCGCTTTCGGAGATGTTCAGGACATACAACACCGGCTTTTGACTCAGAAACATAAAGCCGCGAATCAACTTCTTTTCGTCCGCACTCATCTCCATAGCGCGCAAGGGCTTTTCTGCTTCGAGATGCGGGCGGGCGCGGGTCAACAGGGCGTGTTCAGCTTCCAGTTCGGCCGTGCGCTGCTTCTTCAGATCCTTTTCCAGACGCTCCATGCGCTTTTCAATCTGCGCCAGATCACTCAGCATCAGGTCAAATTCCACGTCGCGAATCTCTTTCAGCGGATCGATCGGCCCGTCGAGCGGGATGGACGGGTCGTCGAAGGCGCGGATCACGTGGATCAGTGCGTCCACATTCCGCAGACTGGCCAGCAGATTCGGCTCCTTCAGCGACTCCTGCCCGATGGCGGCGACGTCGGCATACTCCACAGTGGCGAATACGGTCTTCTTGGGCTGGTACAGCGCAGCCAGCTTTTCCAGCCGCTCGTCGGGCACACGGGCCACGCCGAGGTGAATCTCTTTCGGATTGGAGTAGCCGCGATCTTCCAGGCGGGCGCGGGTGAGAATTTTGAACAGCGATGTCTTGCCAACCTGCGGCCGGCCGATAATTCCGGTCTTCATGCGTTTCCTGTCGTTGCGTTGGAGTGAACTTTATGGGGATATGGTTGCGGCGCGCCGGTACGGAATTCCGCAGCCAGTGCCAGGCAGCGTAAGGCTCTGGCCGGTTGGCTGGCGGCAGCCACCAAACAGCAGTGTACGTCAGCGGCTTACGGTCAGACGGCCTGCTCCGGCCGCGCGTAGAGAACGATCAGCACCAGGCCACCCAGCAGCACCGCGCCTTCCATGTTTGTGGAAGTGCCGTGCAGCCGGTTGAACTGCTCTTTGTCCGGATTGGTGGCCGCAGGATTATCCATCGCCGGCCCGGCGGCAAGGCGCAGCGCCTCCATCCGGGGAATGATCGAAAACTGCGAATAGGCCGTGAGCGCCAGCATCATCGCCAGCAGCACCAGTTGCGGAGCGATCGAGCGGCGCGTCAGCCGCAGTGTCTTCTCCAGGATGATGAGCAGCAGCAGAACCAGACCGCAGACCAGGCCGATGTCATGCAGCCGCAGCAGCGAGGTACGCACCATGGTCCCGGCCACGTGCAGGCCCACGGCGGGGTCGCTCATCATGGGCATGATGGTGCCAAATGCCACCGGCGCAACCACGGCGCCGAAGTAAAGCAGGCCGCCGACCCAAACGGCCAGCGCCAGCAGAATCAGACTGCGGATCAGCGTCTGCATCGTCTATAACCCGTTGACCGAGGTGCGGCCGATCAGCCGTTCAATGCGCTTGGCCATCGGCGGATGCGTCGAGAAAAGATTCGCCAGCATGGCGCCCCCGACAAATGGCTGCGCGATGAATAGGTGTGCCGACGAGGGCGAAGCCACCAGTGGCATGCGCTTCGAGTAGGCATCAATCTTTTCAAGCGCGCTGGCCAGCGCATAGGGATTGCCGGTTGTGTGCGCGCCGGTCGCGTCGGCTTCATATTCCCGCGAGCGCGAAACGGCAAGCTGTACCAGCATGGCGGCGATGGGCGCCACAATCAGCAGGAACAGCGATCCCAGACCGCCGCGATCCCGGCCGCCACGCCCGCTGCCGCCGCCAAAGCCCCCAAACAGCGAGGCCCAGTAGCCCATTCGAGCGATCAGTGTGATGGCCCCGGCCAGCGTGGCCGCAATGGAGCTGGTGAGGATGTCCCGGTTGCGCACGTGGCCCAGTTCATGCGCCAGCACGCCTTCCAGCTCGTCATCGTTCAGCAGGTTCAGAATGCCGTGCGTCACCGCGATGGAGGCATGCTTTGGATTGCGTCCGGTCGCAAAGGCATTGGGCGACTCCGTGGGGATGACATACATTTTGGGCATCGGCAGGCCCAGCTTCTGCGTCATGCGCTCCACCACGGCGTAGGCGCGCGGCAGCTGCTCCCGCGAAACAGGCTGCGCCTTATACATGCGCAGGGCAATTTTGTCGGAATAGAAATAGCTGAAGAAGTTCATGGCTGCGGCAACCAGAAAGCCGAAGATCAGACCATTCTGGCCGTCAATGCGCCCGCCGATGGCGATCAGCATAAGAGTGAGAACCGTAAGCAGGAAAGCAGTTTTCAGAGTGTTGCCCATGCCTCCATTTTAGTCCCGCGGCTGCTTCGCTGCTTTTCTTCAAGGGGGGACAGCACAAAGGAAACCCGGGACGCAGCCAGGGGTGCTGATGGTCATTCTCTCGGGCAAACGAAAGGCAGGGGCAGAAGCAGATTCCCTTCGGGAATGACAGCAAAAAGGCAAGAACAACAGCAACGGCAACGGCAGAAGCAAGGGCAAGGGCAAGAGCAGAAGCAGATTCCCTTCGGGAATGACAACTAGAAAGGCAAGGGCAACAGCAAGGGCAAAGGCAAGGGCAAAGGCAACAGCAGATTCCCTTCGGGAATGACAGCAAGAACGGACACAGGATTTTGCTTTTCTGGTTGTCATTCCCGCAGGGAATCTGCTTCTCACTCTCCGGACACGAGCGGAGTATCCAGCTTCAGAGACAAATCCTCCCACGTCGGATTGGCCTGTTCGATGAGGCCGATTTTCTCAGCCCGTGTCCAATGCTTCAGCTGCTTCTCGCGATTAATGGCATTGCTCACGTATTGGAAATGTTCGAAATGCACGAGCCGATGGATGGCGTAATGCCCCGTGTGCGTACCGTGGACAGGCTCCCGATGGGTGGCGACCCGGCGCCTCAGATCATTGGTCATTCCGATGTAGACATTCCGTGAGCGGCTGGAGAGGATATAGACCCAAAAGTGATACTCCCGGCGGGGCATGGCCGTAGCGTAGCAGTCGCGGATTGCATGCAGAAGCAGATTCCCTTCGGGAATGACAACAAGAGAGGCAACGGCAACGGCAAAGGCAACGGCAACAGCAACAGCAACAGCAAAGGCAGAAGCAGATTCCCTTCGGGAATGACAACAAGAGAGGCAAGGGCAACAACAACGGCAAGAGCAACAGCAACGGCAACAACAACGGCAGAAGCAGATTCCCTTCGGGAATGACAACAAGAAAGGCAACGGCAACGGCAAGGGCAACGGGACTGCGGGCTACATCGTCTTTTCGCAGTTCACCATCCAGGGGATGCCGAAACGATCCACCAACATCCCAAACCGCTTCGCCCAGAAGGTCTCCTGCATCGGCATGGTGATTTGGCCTCCGGCTGTCAGCGCCTGAAAGACACGATCCGCCTCAGCGGGATCACTGACGCTGATGGACATGGAAAAGCCACCTTGCTTCTGCTGGCGGTCCGGAGGCGCGTCGGACGCCATGACGATCTGGCCGGCGATGGTGATGCGCGCGTGCATCACCTTGTCGCCCCACCCTTCCGGCGTTCCGCCATCCATCGGGCTGCCCGCATAGGTAAAGACGGACTCAATGCGCGCGCCGAGTGCATGCTCGTAAAACTCCAGCGCCTGGCGGCAATTGCCGTGAAACAGAAGATACGTATTCAGCTCCATACACACTCCTCCTTAATGCATTCCGCCGGCGATGGCGCCCAGAACAATCAGCGGCTCGCGGCCCTCCAGAACGCTGGCGGGCAGCAGACTATCCTGCGGCAGGTGCGACAGATCTTCCTCGCACGCAAAGAAGCGCAGGAAGGGCCGCCGCGCGAGCGTCTGGTGGTCGCGGATGGTCCCCTGCAGCATGGGATAGCGCGTCTCGAGCGCGTCGAGCAGCGACGCCAGGCTGGCGATTCCGTCGGGCGGGAGCTGAATCTCGCCGTGCACCTGCGCCAGCGTCCGCAGGTGCGCCGGAAGCTCTACCCGAATCATGGCAGCGTCTGCACCTCGACCGACAGCACGGCCGGGAGATTTTCAACGATGGGCCGCCAGGTGTCGCCGCCGTTCGGGGAGCAGTAGATTTGCCCGCCGGTGGTGCCGAAGTAGATGCCGCAGTCCGGCAAGCGGTCCACAGCCATCGCGTCGCGCAGCACGTTCACATAACAGTGCTGCTGCGGCAGTCCATGGGTCAGCGGCTCCCACGCCTCGCCACCGCTGCGGCTGCGAAACACCTGCAGCTTGCCATCGATGGGATAGTGTTCGGAGTCACTCTTGATCGGCACAACATAAATTGTCTCCGGCTCATGCGCGTGCACGTCGATCACAAAGCCAAAGTCCGTCGGAAGGTTGCCGCTCACCTCGCGCCATGTGTCGCCCGCATCGTCCGAGCGCATTACATCCCAGTGCTTCTGCATAAACAGCACACCGGGCCGGGACGGATGCGCGGCGATGTGGTGGACGCAATGGCCCACCTCCGCGTACGGATTGGGGAGAAATTTCGAATGCAGCCCCTTGTTGATCGGCTTCCAGGTCTCACCGCTGTCGTCCGTGCGAAAGGCTCCGGCGGCGGAGATGGCGATGTACATGCGTCTCGCGTCTGCGGGGTCAAGGATGATGGTGTGCAGGCACATGCCGCCAGCCCCCGGTTGCCAGTGCGGCCCTGTACCGTGCTGGCGCAGGCCCGGCCTCTCCTGCCAGTTCTGGCCGCCATCGGTCGAGCGGAAGATGGCCGCGTCTTCGACGCCGGCGTACACGATGTCCGGGTCGGTCAGAGAGGGCTCAAGATGCCACACCCGTTTGAACTCCCAGGGATGGGGCGTGCCGTCGTACCACTGGTGCGTGCCCGCTTCGCCTTCATAGGCGAACTTGTTGCCCACCGGCTCCCAGGTTTCGCCGCCGTCGTTGGACCTCTGAACCACCTGGCCGAACCATCCGCTCGACTGCGAGGCATAGATACGGTCGGGATCGGCAGGCGAACCCTTCAGGTGGTACATCTCCCAGCCGCCAAAATGCGGCCCGCTGACCTTCCACTGGTCGCGCTTTCCATCAGCCGTCAAGAGGAAGGCTCCCTTACGCGTGCCCGCCAGAACCCGCACCTTGCTCATATTGGTTTCTCCCTGGAACGGCTGTACAGAGCCGCCCCATGATACCGCGCGGGTGCAAGGTTCGTCCTCCGGCACCAGCGGGATGCACAAAAACCGGGTCGCCGCAGGCTGCGTGACCATATTGCGGTTCGCTGGTTCCCGGCAGGGGACTCTGGTGGGCCGGCAGGGGGGCATCCGGTAGAGCGCGGACCGCGGCTTTGCGACGGGTAAGATACAGATGTCTAATGATGATCCGAAACCTGCACGAAGTATCTGCGCTGGTCGAATCGGGGTTTCGCCGGTTTCGCGTCCTCGTCGTCGGCGACCTGATGCTGGACCAGTATCTCTGGGGCGAAGTCTCGCGCATCTCGCCGGAGGCGCCGGTGCCGGTGCTGCGTTCCGCGCGGCGCACCTATGTGGCGGGGGGAGCGGCCAATGTCGCGATGAACCTGCGCGGCCTGGGTGTACAGACGTCGCTGGCAGGATTTCTCGGGGCAGATGAAGACGGTGAGCGCCTACGCAGCCTTTTGCGGGATGCGGACATCCGCGTTGCAGCTTGCTGCTCGTGGCCGCGCGCCACTATCTCCAAGACACGCGTCATGGCCGGCCATCAGCAACTGATGCGGCTGGATGTGGAAGCACCCGAAGCGGCATCCGGCGGGGACATTGCCTCCCTGCTGGCCGCAGTCGAACCGGAGATTGCCGGCTGCGACTGCGTCATCCTTTCCGACTACGCGAAGGGCGTTCTGCCGCCGGGGGTCTGCGCAGCCATCATTGCGCAGGCACGCGCGCGCAATGTCCCCGTTCTGGTTGACCCCAAGGGCAACAGCTTTGACAAATACCGCGGCGCCACGACCATCTGCCCCAACCTGCAGGAGCTGGCCGCATGCACAGGAACCGGCCCGCAGGAGAGTGACGGGCTGATCGCGGCCGGACGCCAGCTTCTGGCGCAGCTTGGGCTCGAATATCTCACCGTAACCCTGAGCGAGCGCGGGATTCGCGTGCTGTGCCGGGAGCCGGGCGAGGATCTGCATGCACCGGCACAGGCGCGCGAAGTCTACGACGTATCCGGCGCCGGTGACACCGTGATCGCGGTTCTGACAGCCTGCGCCGCCGCCGGGCTCGATCTGGAAAGCGCCATCCAGCTGGCAAATGTTGCCGCGGGCATTGTTGTAAGTCGCGTGGGCACGGCGCCGATCGAACGCGACAGCCTGATGGCTGCTCTGGCCGCGGAGTTTTCGCTGAGCACCCAGGAGAAGATTGTCGACCGGGCCGCGCTGGCCATACGCGCCGCACAGTGGCGCAATCGCGGCGAAAAAATCGTCTTCACCAACGGCTGCTTCGATCTGCTGCATGTCGGGCACATCACGCTGCTGGAGGATGCGCACCGCATGGGCGACCATCTGGTGGTGGCCATTAACAGTGACGCCTCGGTGCAGCGGCTGAAGGGTCCGCAGCGGCCGATCGTCGGCGAAACCGAGCGCGCGCGTGTTCTGGCCGCGCTGGCCTCGACCGACGCCATCGTGATCTTCGATGAAGACACGCCGCTTGAGACCATCCGCGCGGTGCAGCCGGATGTACTGGTGAAGGGCGGCGACTATACAGAAGCGACTGTGGTCGGCGCTGACCTGGTACGGGAGCGCGGCGGCCGCGTCGCCATTGTGCCCACGGTCGCCGGTTTCAGCACCACTAACATCGTCCGCCGCATGGCCGACACTTCGCAGGAGCAAGCATGATCGTCGTCACCGGCGGCGCCGGTTTCATCGGCAGCAATCTGATCCACGAGCTGAACCATGCCGGAGAAACAGACATTCTCTGCGTGGATAACCTGCGCACGAATACGGCCAAATTCCGCAATCTGGAAGGCGCGCAATTCGCCGACTACATGGACAAGGCGGGGTTTCGCGGCGCGCTGCAGCAGGGTAAATTTGCGAAGACGCCAATTCGCGCCATCCTGCACCAGGGGGCCTGCTCCAACACGCTGGAAGATGACGGCGCGTACATGATGGACAACAACTTTACGTATTCCAAGGAGCTGCTGCATTTCGCGCTCGATCGCGCGATTCCCTTTGTGTACGCCTCTACGGCCGCCGTCTATGGGCTGTGTGAAGACTTTGCGCCGGAGCCCCGCAATGAGCGGCCGCTGAATGTCTACGGGTTTTCGAAGCTGGTCTTCGACAATTATGTACGGCCGTTGTTGCTAACAGT
>JAJZCP010000033.1 GCA_021846065.1 Acidobacteriota bacterium | reverse complement strand
GCTGAATCCCTACATTGGCCACGCCAACCCCGGCTTGCTGGAGACGACAGTCCAGACGATCGCCACCAGATACGCCGTACCCCACAGCACCTGGGTCCAGCCCCAGTACTCGACGGAACGGCGGCCATCCCGCATCATCCTCTCAATTACCTCGATGCGCTCCAGCAGTTCCTGTTGGGACGGATTGCGTGACTCGGTCATAGCTGTCTCCTTTTGGGCCGGCGCTTACAGCAGCCGCACTGCAAGCGCGGCGCCCGCCGCGAAAAATGCCCAGGCCAGCGCCCGCATCCAGCGAGCGCTATGGGGGCTTAAAAGCACGCGTGCAGTTTTGGGTGTCGGCTCCATGCAGAGAACTCTAATCCGCAGAGTACTCTCTGTCAAGAGTCTCTTTCCGGAGACTCCTCCCCGCCTATCGCCGCAATTTTCAGCTATTTTTCGCGCGTACTGCGTCCCGCGTCCCGATGGGCCGCTGCCGCCAGCGGCGCGTGCGGCTCGGTCATGCGGTGTGGGTCGAGGATTTCCGTGATTTCCGCCTCGCTCAGCAGCTTTTTCTCTCGCGCAATCTCGATGATGGAGCGCCCGCTCGCCACCGATTCCTTCACAATCTCCGCGGCCTTCGCGTAGCCAATGTAGGGATTCAGCGCCGTGGCCAGCGATACCGTACTTTGTGCGTAGAACTCGCAGCGTTTCGCATTCGCGGTAATGCCGGCCACGCAGCGGCGGTCCAACTGGCGCAGCATATTTGTCAGGATAGCGATGGACTGGAGCGTATTGTGCGCCATTGCGGGCATCATCACATTCAGCTCCAGCTGCCCGGCCTGCACGGCCATCGCCGTGGCCGCATCGTTGCCCACCACCTGAAAGCTGACCATCGCCGCCAGCTCCGGCATCACCGGGTTGATCTTGCCCGGCATGATGGACGAACCCGGTTGCAGGCTGGGCAGGTGGATCTCCGCCAGGCCAGTGTTGGGGCCAGAGGAGAGCAGGCGCAGGTCGTTCGAGATGCGGATGACCTCAAGCGCCAGCAAGCGCAGCGCGCCGCTCACCTCCGCCATGCAGGC
Organism: Acidobacteriota bacterium; assembly: GCA_021846065.1. The sequence goes on along the minus strand of JAJZCP010000033.1, from coordinate 9,017 downwards.
GTTGGACTGCATAGCCCACCGCATATCTGCAGCGGGCGTCAGTTGCTGGCCGGAGATGCGTGCGAGATGGGCTATGGCTTTCTCGCGATAGTCAGGATGTGTGTTGATGCCGGTACCCACAGCGGAGCCGCCGAGGCCCAGCTCGCGCAGGCTGTCGCTCGCTCGCCGGATGGATCCCTCTGCCTGGCGCACGGCAACCGCGTACGCCGCAAACTCCTGGCCCAGCCGGATTGGCACCGCATCCTGCATGTGCGTGCGGCCGGACTTCAGGATGCCATCAAACTCGCGGGCTTTGGCCTCAAACGACTGCGCCAGCCGATTCAGCACGGGATACAACGCTTCCAGCGCTAGCAGCGTGGAGAGCCGCATGGCGGTCGGGAAGACGTCATTGGTCGACTGGCCATAGTTCACATGGTCGTTGGGATGAATATGCTGATAGCTGCCCAGCTCCGCGCCCAGCAGTTCATTCGCGCGGTTGGCGATGGCCTCATTCGTGTTCATGTGCAGGCTCACGCCCGCACCGGCCTGGAACACGTCCACGACAAAGGCATGGTTCCAGCGGCCATCGATCACCTCCTGCGCCGCCTGCAGGATTGCGTCGGCACGATGCGGCTCCAGCAGCCCCAGCTCCTTATTGGCCAGTGCGGCTGCAGCCTTCACCATGCCCAGTGCGCGGATCAGCTCCGCATGCGCGCGCATGCCGGAGATGGGATAGTTTTCGACCGCGCGCGCCGTCTGCGCGCCATAGTAGGCGTCGGCAGGCACTTCGACCATTCCGAGGGAATCCTTCTCTTTGCGGGTCTGCTGCGACATGGGCTGCCCCCCTTCTGCTGTTCAGTGTAGATTCCTGCGGCCCTTCCCGGTTTTCTGCTGGACATGGGGCGAGACGCCGTGTTTCGCTGGGGAAGCAAAGCCTATGAAGACTACGCAAGCGCCGGCGTTGCAGCCGGTCAATCATCCAGGCCGCGTTTTGTTTGCCAGCATGGTGGGCACGGCGGTCGAGTTTTTTGACTTCTACATCTATGCCACGGCGGCGGTGCTCGTCTTTCCGCATCTGTTTTTTCCCTCGGCCAACCCCGCCACGGCCACGCTGGAGTCGCTGGCCACGTTTGGCATTGCGTTTCTGGCGCGCCCCATCGGTTCCGCGCTGTTTGGCCACTTTGGCGACCGGCTGGGCCGCAAAAAGACGCTGGTCCTGGCGCTTTCGACCATGGGCTTGTCTACCTTCATCATCGGCATCCTGCCGTCCTACGCCGCCATCGGATTTACCGCTCCGTTGCTGCTGGCCATCTGCCGCTTTGGTCAGGGGCTGGGCCTGGGCGGGGAGTGGGGTGGCGCCGTGCTGCTGGCCATTGAGAATGCGCCGCCGCACAAGCGCGCCTGGTACGGCATGTTTCCGCAGATGGGCGCGCCGGTCGGCTTCATTCTTTCGGGCGGAACCTTTCTGCTGCTCTCGCACTATCTTTCGGATCAGCAGTTCTTTGCCTTTGGCTGGCGGCTGCCGTTTCTCGCATCGGCTGCGCTTGTCTTTCTGGGCTTGTACGTGCGTTTCTCGCTGACGGAGACGCCCGTTTTCGAGCGAGCCGTGGCGCGCGGTGAGCAGGAAAAAGTACCGATGCTCGCGGTCATCCGCCGCCACCCGCGCGCCCTCGTCGCTGGCATCGCGGTATCGCTTGCCGCCTTCGTACTCTTCTACCTGATGACAGTCTTCGCGCTCTCCTGGGGCACCAGCGTACTGGGCTATAGCCGTGGACAGTTTCTGCTGATGCAGTTGGCGGATGTCCTGCTCTTTGCGCTGACCATCCCGATCTCTGCATTGCTGGCGGAGCGCGGCCGCAAGCCCGTGATGCTGGCCGTTACGGTCGCGATCGCACTGTTTGGCTTTGTCATGGCGCCCATGTTTACCGCCGGCGTGCAGGGCGCCACGGCCATGATGGCTGTCGGGTTTCTGCTGATCGGCGCCATCTACGGGCCGCTGGGCACCGTCATCTCGGAGCTGTTTCCCACGCCGGTGCGCTATACCGGCAGCTCGCTCGCCTTCAGCCTCGCGGGGATCTTTGGCGCGTCGCTAGCCCCGTATATCGCCACCTGGCTGGCAAAGACTTACGGCCTGCAATATGTCGGCTATTACCTCGCCGCCTCCGCAGTCGTCACGTTTGTGGGTCTGCTGAGCATCCGTGAAGCGAAGGGCGAAGACCTCGCCTAGCGCGTTGCGGACGCCGCTCGTCCTATGGGGTCTCGTAATTTACGTTCAATTCCGCAGTCGAGATTACGGCAGGGGATTGCTGGCTACTCGCGGTCATCTCATATGTATAGACGCCGGGCGTCAACCGGTTGCTGTTCATCGAGCTGCAACCGGTCAGGATGATCGGAACGGTGATTGCCAGTAACGCAAAGAAGTCCCGCCGCGTCTCCCTGAAGCGCGAGAATAAAAACATGAGCAGCGCTCCCACCATCGGCAGCCATAACCCCCCGCTTCTTGCCAGACGAGTCGCCGGCATCGGGGCAAATGGACCGAAGATGGTCACCTGAACACTTTGCGCAGATTTGCCAGTGATCGTCAGAGTCGGCGGAGCCATGGGCAATCCGCTTCCGATCGCGCAGACGGGAACCCTCGTCGCTCCGGCTGGCGAATGGCTCGGAACGCAGGTCATGTTCACGCCGCCCAGAAACCCGTTTTCTGGCGTCACCGTAGCGTTTGCGACCGTGCGGCCTGAACTGTTGGGCAGGTTTACCGGATTTGGCTGAAGAGACAGAGTGAACTGTGCCCGCAGCCAGCACGGACAGGAAAGAAGCACTATCAGCGGGGCCCAACGTAAACCAGCACGGAATCGAATGAAGACGGCCATGGCATACCTCCTTCGAATGCGAAACGCCCCCGCGCGAAAAATTCACCCCAACCCTATCAGAAGTCGGAGCGGCCTGTCAGTTTTCCGGGTGCGGGAAAGAGATTTTTGCGGACACCGCCGTAAACTGAAAGGTTCGAGCTTTATGAGGAACCTCTGAAATGGCTACCATCCGCCAGCAGGACCTGATCGACAGCGTCGCGGACGCGTTGCAGTACATCTCCTACTACCATCCCGTCGACTACATCACCAACCTGGCGCGCGCGTACGAGAAGGAGCAATCGCCGGCGGCGAAGGACGCGATGGCGCAAATCCTGATCAATAGCCGCATGTGTGCGGAAGGGCATCGCCCCATCTGTCAGGACACGGGCATCGTGACCGTGTTTGTGAAGATCGGGATGGACGTGCGCTGGGACCGCACCGACAAAACCGTGGAGGAGATGGTAAACGAAGGCGTGCGGCGCGCCTATACGCATCCGCACAACGTGCTGCGCGCCTCCGTGCTGGCGGACCCGGCGGGCAAGCGCAAGAACACGCGCGACAACACGCCCGCAGTCATCAATACCACGCTGGTCCATGGCGATACGGTGGAGGTGATCGTCGCGGCCAAGGGCGGCGGGTCAGAGGCGAAGTCGAAGTTTGTCATGCTGAATCCATCGGATTCGATCGTCGATTGGGTCATCAAGACCGTTCCCACTATGGGCGCGGGCTGGTGCCCGCCAGGCATGCTGGGCATCGGCATCGGCGGCACGGCGGAGAAGGCCATGCTGCTGGCGAAAGAAGCGCTGATGGAGCCGATCGATATGCCGGACCTGCTGGCGCGCGGGCCCGCCAACCGCCTGGAGGAGCTGCGCGTTGAAATCTATGACAAGGTAAACCGGCTGGGCATCGGCGCGCAGGGCCTGGGTGGACTGACTACGGTGCTGGACGTAAAGATTCTGGACTACCCAACCCACGCAGCCAACCTGCCGGTTGCCATGATTCCGAACTGTGCTGCCACGCGGCATGCGCACTTTGTGCTGGATGGCCGCGGTCCGGCGACGCTGGAGCCGCCGTCGCTCGAGCACTGGCCCAAGCTGACCTATGACGTGTCGCAGGCGCGCCGCGTCAACATGGATGCTGTCACCCGCGAAGAGGTGGCCACGTGGAAGCCCGGCGAAGTACTGCTGCTCTCTGGCAAGCTGCTGACCGGCCGCGACGCCGCGCACAAGCGCATGACCGATATGCTGCACCGCGGCGAACGCATGCCCGTCGACTTTACCAATCGCTTTATCTACTACGTGGGCCCGGTGGATCCAGTGCGCGAGGAAGTCGTTGGTCCGGCAGGCCCCACAACGGCCACCCGCATGGACCGCTTCACGCGCCAGATGCTGGCTGAGACCGGCCTGCTGGGCATGGTGGGGAAGGCCGAGCGCGGGTCAGAGGCGATTGAAGCGATCCGCGATCACAAGGCGGTGTATCTGATGGCTGTCGGCGGCGCGGCCTATCTGGTGTCCAAGGCCATTCGCAAGAGCCGCGTGCTGGCGTTTGAGGATCTGGGCATGGAGGCCATCTACGAGTTTGAAGTGCATGAGATGCCGGTGACCGTGGCAGTCGATAGCCGCGGCAACTCCGTGCACCACACCGGTCCGAAGGAGTGGCAGGCAAGAATCGCCGGAATTCCGATTCTGCAGTAGTCTGCAGCGAGGGATAATGCGACGGCCTGTCAGGAGGCTCGTGGTTCCTGCAGATGCGGGAGCAGTTTGACGCTGATTTTGGAGTGCTGCTGCAGGCGCCATAGGTCGTACCGCGCCTGCATGCCCAACCATACCTCCGGCGAAGAGGTGCCAAAGGCTGCGGCCAGCCGCAGTGCCATCTCCGCGGACACGGCAGCCTTACCGTTCAGCACGCGCGATAGCGTCACCCGTCCTACACCGAGATGTTCGGCAGCGGTCGAAACAGTCATATCCCCAAGATATTCGCGAATCACCTCCCCGGGATGCGGAGGGTTGTGCATGCGCATGGATAGCCCCTTTCAGTGGTAGTCCTGATAATCGACCAGAATCGCGTCTTCACCGTCGAAGCTGAAGGTGATACGCCAGTTTGCGCTGACCGTCACGGCTCAGAATCCGTGAAGGGTTCCCCGCAATGAATGAAGGTGCCAGCCCTGTGCCTTCATATCCTCCGGTCTTCGTGCAACATCTAACATGCCCAGTTGCAGCCGCAGCCGTTTGGCGTGCTTTGCCTGGATGCCAGCCGTCGTTCCTGTGCAGAAAAATTTCTGCAGACCTTTGTGGGCAAAGCTCCGGATCACCAGCTAATTGTATAGCATAGCGATACGGGAATAATGCGCAACGGAACTGGCCGCTGGCGCTTCCTCGCCACCCGTTCCCATACACCGGAATGCTTAAATAAAAGCATGTCTTACCATGCAGCCCACGCTGGCACTTTCGATGTCCTTGTCATCGGCGCTGGACCCACTGGTCTGGCCTGCGCCATTGACGCGCAGAACGCCGGCTTCTCCGTCGCGCTGGTGGACAAGGGCTGCCTCTGCAACTCGCTCTTTCATTACCCGTCGAATATGACGTTTTTCACCACGCCGGAGCTGCTCGAAATCGGCCGCATCCCCTTCAGCAGCCCGAACCAGAAGCCGAATCGCCAGGAGGCGCTGGAGTATTACCGCAAGGTGGCCGAGCATTACAAGCTGAACGTGCGGCAATACCAGGTGGTCCAGCGGGTTGAGGGCTCGGCCGGAGCCTTTCGCGTGCACTGCACGGACCGCGCCCAGCGGCCGGTCGTCTACGCGGCGCGGGCACTGGTGATTGCGACCGGCTACTACGATCTGCCGAACTACCTGAACATTCCCGGCGAAGAGCTGCCAAAGGTTTTTCATTACTATCAGGATCCGCATCCATACTTCGACCAGGATGTGCTGGTGATCGGCGGCAAAAACTCCGCGGCCATCGCCGCGCTGGATCTGTGGCGGCATGGCGCGCGGGTGACGCTGGTGCATCGCGGGCCTGGCATGCACCGGCACGTCAAATACTGGATTCTGCCGGATATCGAAAACCGCATCAAGCATGACCAGATTCACGGCCACTTCAACAGCGTGGTGGAGCAGATCACCGAGGACACAGTTACCTTGCGTACGCCCGGGGGATTGGAGACAATCCCCAACGATTTTGTCTTTGCACTGACGGGCTACCACCCGGATTTCACATTTTTGCAATCCCTGGGTGTGCGGCTGGAGGGGCCGGACCAGACGCCGGTCTACGACCCGGCCACGCTCGAGAGCAATGTTCCGGGCATTTACCTGGCCGGCGTGATCGTTGCCGGAGCCCGGACGAACGAGATCTTCATCGAGAACGGCCGCTTCCACGGCGCCCAGATTGCCGCCGGACTGCACCGCGCGCTGGCGCCGGAGGCAGCATCCAGCCGCCCGTAGGACCGCCCGAAACACTGCCGAAGCGGCAGCCAGTGGTGCATAATGCAGAAAAGGCCCCCGGTTTCCTTCGACCTGTTCCCCGGGCCGCTGTTTCTCTGGTCGTGGACTGCCGGTGAACCTGCCCAACTCCATCACGCTCAGCCGCATCGCCTGCGTCCCGCTGCTCATCTGGCTGCTGTCGCGCAGTTGCCCGCTGCATGCGTTTTATGGGGAGCAGGAGATTTTTGCCTCCCTGCTGTTCATCCTGGCCTCCATCACGGACGGAGTCGACGGCTACCTGGCGCGGCGGCGCGGGCAGATCACCACCATGGGGATGCTGCTGGACCCGCTCGCCGACAAGCTGATGGTGACGGCTGCCTTCATCGCGCTCGTGGAGCTGAACCCCCGGATTGTGCCGGCCTGGATCGCGGTGCTGGTCATCGGGCGGGAGTTTCTCGTGAGCGGTCTGCGCTCCATCGCTGCCTCAGAAGGCTTTACGCTGCAGGCCAGCGACCTGGGCAAGCTGAAGATGGTCACGCAGATCGTCGCGGTCGTCGCCGCAGTTCTTGATCACAAGTGGGACGTCTGGCGGTTCGGCTGGTTCATCCTGCCGGTGCATGTCATTGCCGTGACGGCGATTTACTTTATGGTGCTGGTGTCGATCGTCTCCGCCATCGACTACTTCGCCGCCTTCTGGAACCGCATCTCGGATGCCTCATCGCGCCGTCGCGCGGCGTTTGTGCTGGGACGCAAGAATAACGTCTCCTCGGTCGACCGCCTCTCGTAGAGGCCGCTCCTAAAGTCGCATTTCGTGCTGCTACCTTTTGCTGACGTGCTCCGTCCATTTCAGTGTGGGCTTTGAAGTCGTCTCTCCTGTCTCCTCCTTGCGGGGCCCACGTAAAAAGCCCCGGCGGGTCGTGGGTCCCACCGGGGCTTCTTTTTTTGCTGCGGGTCAGGATCAGGCGTGCGCGATCGCGCCGACGCTGCGTTGCTGGTGATGGATAAAGTGATATGGCGGCCAGGGGCCGGAGAGCGCCATCTGGCAGTCCCGCATCGACTGCATGGCGCAGGAGTACCGGTTCTGATAGCGGGCTACATGGCCGTGTTCGATCAGATGGGCAATGTCCAGCAGAATCTTGCCCTTCTCGGTGTGGCGGCAGGTGATCTCTTCTTCGAGCGGCGCAAACATCCGGTGCATCTGGACGTAGACAGCCTTCGCCTTCGTCTGCCGATCGCGCTGTACGGTTGCGGTCTCACGCAGGCGGGAGAGATATTCCTTCCCGGCGCAGGGTGAGGTCGCATAGCGTGGCGTGTTCGGTCCGTCGTCGTCCAGCACGACCTTCAGATGCATCTCTGCCTTGCCGCGCAGCCGTTCGACGTTCGCCGCAAACTGCCGCTGATTGCTGCGAACGGAGCGGCGCAGTGCGTCGTCGTCGGCAAAGATTGTGCCAAACCGGAAGGGAAGCACGGTCGCCTGCTGGAAGCAGTCCGCGATGACCCGTGCGTGATCGACCGCAGATTTCTGGGTGAGATTTTCTTCAGGGTTATGCTGGCTGACGACTACAGCGAAGTCACTGGCCGGGTAGAGAAAGACCTGGTTGCCGAGGACTCCGGCTTTTGATGGGATGGGAATCGGCTTGCGGTGGTGATCCAGTTCCGGGAACGACGCTTTTTCTGCGATGCAATACGCGTACCATGCCATACAGAGTCACTCCATCACGCTGACGTAATTCCATGGGTCAGGCTGAAAGTTTTCTTATAAGACTGCTTGGATCGACTGGTCTCGGGAAATGTTGCGGGTTTTGGCACGCCGAAGCAGGCTGCACCAAACGTGCGACCATCCTAGTCCCGGGAGGGGAAAACAGGCAAATGCCGGCCAGGCAGCCGACAGGCCGCGCGTGGGCCCTGGGGAAGGCCCGCGCCGGAGATGGAGGAATTACAGCCCGGGTGCCGGGCTAGTGACCCATAATGTGTACGGTTTGTATCAGCTTGAGAACAAACAGCAGCACCAGCAAGAACAGCGCCGCCACCGAGGCGTTCCGTACCCAGGACGCCATGGCGCGCACCTGATCGGCCAGGTCCAGCTGGTCCTCGGAAAGATTGGTCAGTGAGTGGTTCAGCTCGGCCGCGTGCTCTTCCAGTTTCTGCAGCCGGACCTGCTGCTCGGCGATTGCGGGCGCAAGGTCGGTCTGGGCCGCTTGCACGGCGGCCAGATGGGTTCGCAGGTCGCTGCGGAGGTCATTCCGCAGATCATTCCGCAGGTCATCGCTGAAAGCGCGAAGACCGGGAGTCAGCGCGTCGCGCCGTGGCACGAGCCGGTCTACGACGGGCATCAGCCAGCTCAGGTAGGGCAGGATGCCACCGGCGACTCGCATAAAACGGCGCAGTGTGGGGTTCTCTTTCACGGGCCAGCCCCGCCGCGCAGCGAGTCGTCGCTCCTGCGGCTCTCCATTGGATTCCAGACTCGAATGCACCTTCAGCATACGGCTCAACCTTCCGCGCGCGAGCGCAAAGCGTGGGTTACAACGCGCCACATATCTTCCCGTGGCGCCGGTTTGCCTGTCCACAGCTGAAACTGCTCCGCCCCCTGCTGGACAAACATCTCGACTCCTGTAATCACCGCCAGTCCTTTGGCTCGCGCCATCCGGAGCAGCGGGGTTTCGACCGGGTTGTAGACCATGTCGAAGACCAGCTTCGCGTTCAGTTCCTTCTCATCCAGAAGGGCCGGGTGGTTCTTTCCGGCCATCCCTACCGGCGCGCACCTGATC